>DRTT01000141.1 GCA_011372105.1 Candidatus Aerophobota bacterium | reverse complement strand
CCTATGTTGAGACCTGTTTGGCCACCTAAGGTGGGAAGAAGTGCATCAGGTCTTTCTTTTTTAATTATGAGCTCCACAACCTCAGGGGTTATAGGTTCTATGTAAGTTTTGTCTGACATTTCAGGGTCAGTCATAATTGTGGCAGGATTGCTATTTATGAGGATAACTTTATATCCTTCCTCTCTTAACGCCTTGCAGGCCTGTGTTCCCGAGTAATCAAATTCACAAGCTTGAGATATAACAATTGGTCCTGAACCTATAATGAGTATCTTTTTTATATCTTCTCTTTTTGGCATTTAATTTCCCCTTTTTATAAGCTCAAAAAATTCCTCAAAAAGATAAGCTGCATCGTGAGGTCCTGGTGATGCTTCAGGATGAAACTGGACTGAAAAAAGAGGAAGTTTTTTGTGACGAATTCCCTCAAGGGTATTATCGTAAAGATTAATGTGAGTTATCTCTACTTCATCCGGTAAAGACGCAATATCAACACAGAATCCATGATTTTGTGCAGTTATTGCAACCTTACCAGTTTTAACATCTTTTACAGGGTGATTGCCTCCATGATGACCAAACTTTAGTTTGTAGGTTTTTCCACCAAGTGCCTGCCCTAAAACCTGATGTCCAAGACATATCCCAAACAGTGGTACCTTTCCTATAAGGTTTTTTGCTGTTTCTACCACATAGGGAATAGCAGCAGGGTCACCTGGGCCGTTGGAGAAAATGACTCCATCTGGCTTCAGATCCAAAATCTCCTGATAAGATGTCTTTGCCGGGACAACTTTCACCTTGCAATCAAAGCGAGAAATTTCCCTTAAAATGTTAAATTTCACCCCGCAATCAACGACAATCACTTTATATCTACCTTCTTTTTTCCACCACCATCTTTTTTTACAACTTACATCTTTCACAAGATCCTGTCCCACCACTCCGGGGGATCTTTTTGCCTTTTCTGTTAAAGTTTTTATATCATCACTTAAAGTTGAGATAATGCCTTTCATAGCTCCCTGCAACCTTATATGTTTTGTCAGAGCCCTTGTGTCAACTTCCTCTATTCCCACAATGTTATGCTTCTTTAAAAATTCATCAAGGGATTTTTTAGCCCGCCAGTTACTGTGAATTTTGCTATACTCTCTAACCACAAATCCTTCCACCCAGGGTTTTGTTGATTCAAAATCCTCATCGTTTGCCCCGTAGTTTCCAATTAGAGGGTAGGTCATTGTGACTATTTGCCCCTTGTAAGATGGGTCGGTGAGTATTTCCTGATAGCCCATCATACTGGTGTTAAAAACAACCTCTCCTGTTGCCTCTCCTTCTGCTCCAAAAGAGTACCCTTCAAAAAATTTCCCATCCTCCAGAACAAGCAGAGCTTTTTTTCTATTTTTTCTCAAATTTCCACCCTCTTTGTTTAAGGTTTTTAATAAGATAAAAAAAGTAGAGGAAAAATCAAGGACATGTTTTGACTTAAGAAAAGGTTGGAAGTTACTTTTCTATCTCCGAGGCAAGTATTATGGCTTCTGCTATCTCTCGCATTGGTTTGCGGGTATCCATACTTCTTTTTTGAATTCTCCTGTAGGCCTCCTCCCCTGAAATGTTTAATTTTTTCATTAATATATCCTTTGCTCTTTCTACGAGTTTTCTTGTCTCAAGTTCTTCTTGAATAATTTTTGTTCTCACAAGAAGTTCTGTGTTTTCTATGGCAACAGCTGCCTGATTTGCCACAGAAGTCAGGACATCTATTTCTGTCTTGGTAAAATGATGGGGGAAGGACGTGTAGCAATTTATGACTCCTATTGCTTTACCTTTTACAGAAAGGGGGACGCACAAAAGAGACCGAAGTCCTTCTTTCTCAGCAATGTTTTTATACTTGTATTCTTTTTCTTTTCTTACATCATAAACGGCTATAGGTCTGTTGGTTTGAACGACTTTGCCTGCTATACCCTCTCCTATTTTTAAAGGAGGTTTTTTGTTGTATTCTTCACTTACACTTTGAGTTGCTCTAATAACAAGTCTTTTTGTTTTTTCATCAAGGAGCATAAGAGAAACTATCTTGGATTTCATGACCTCGGCTGTAACCTTCACTATAAGCTTGAGTATATCTTCAAGATAAAGTTCAGAGGATATAGCCTTGCTTATTTTAGTTAGAGCTTCTATATAGGAAGAGGGATCTTTACCTACCATTTAAATTTACCTTTTTTAATTTTTTTATATAAAAATACTTACTTTCCTTTTTTGTCAATATAAAAAGATGGGCAGAGCGATGGTATTTTCAATAGTCCATTTTCATTACTCTTCTGACCTCCTTTAAAGTAGAAAGGGCAACCTCTTTTGCCTTCTCTTTGCCTTCTGCAAGAATTTCCTGAATTTTTCCTTTATCTTTTTCTATCCATTTTCTTTTTTCCCTAAAAGGAGTAAGGTATTCTATTAAAATTTCTGAGAGTTTTTTCTTACAGGAAGCACAACCTAACCTTCCTTCTTTACAGGAAAGTGCCATCTCTTCAAGCTCTTTTTCTTTGTAGTTTCCAAAGGTTTTGTGGTAGGCATAAACATTGCATTCATAAGGATGTCCTGGATCTCCCATGTAAATTTTGGTTGGATCGGTGAACATGGACATGACCTTTTTTCTTATAACTTCAGGTGGGTCAGAAAGGGCAATATAGTTGTTATAGGATTTGCCCATTTTTCTTTTTCCGTCAATCCCCATGATTCTCGGGCTGTGTGAAAGAATTGGTTCAGGTTCAGGAAAGATTTTACCATAGAGTGTGTTAAATTTTCTTGCTATCTCTCTTGTTAGCTCAAGATGGGGAAGCTGATCCTCACCTACAGGGACCTTTTCAGCCCTATACACCAGAATATCAGCTGCCTGGAGCACAGGGTATCCCAAAAGACCGTAGTTTGTAGCTGCTCCCTGTTCTATTTTTTCCTTGTAAGTGGGGCAGCGTTCAAGCCAGGATATGGGTGTTATCATTGAGAAAATCAGGTGAAGTTCTGCATGTTCTTTTACATGAGACTGAACAAATAACACCGATTTTTCAGGATCAAGTCCTGCTGCAAGCCAGTCAATTAAAACATCTTCTATGTCTTCTCTTATATAAGAGGTCTCTGTGCGATCAGTTAAGGCATGCCAGTCTGCTATCATGAAAAAGCAATCATACTCATCTTGAAGCTTTGCCCAGTTACTCAGAGCTCCAAGGTAGTTTCCAAGATGGAGTTTACCCGAAGGTCTCATTCCAGAAAGAATGCGCTTTTTTTTCATCAAATTCCCTCTCTTTTTTGTCTTAAGACTATAATATATTGCTCTTTTCCGTCAAGAAATAAGATTTTATAAGGATTCGTTTTTTATCTGTTCAAGAGCAGATTCAAGAAGATCTCCTGATTTTTCGGTTAGCTTAATTGCTTCTTCAAATTTTTTTACAGCGTCTTCTGGAATTTCTCCCCTGATTTTTTCAAACCATTTTCTGTATTCTGCCGTATGCTCTCTTGTGTGTTCTATCCAGTGATTTAAAAGCAGTTTTAACTTTTCTACATCTTTTTTCATTTTTTAATTTTCCCCAGGATAACAAAATGGTTGAGAAAATCAATTTCTTTTATTTTATACCCTTCAAGCCTTTTTACATCACCCAGGAGTTCTAAAATCTCAACCAAGTTCTCTTCAATCTTCACCTTAGCAGCCTCTTCTATCAGGAGCTCCTTTTTCCCCTCCTTTTCAATATAAACTTTTGAAAGACACATTTTTTACCTCTTTGGTTTGATTTTATTATTAGCTTAGTTTATTTTTTAAAAGAAAGCAAGATTTTCGTTTGCCACTTTTTTACTTTTTGTAATAATTGAAGTAAGTTGCTAACCAGGGAAAGATAAAAATGAGCAGGTTAGTTGCAGTTGTTGATGATGAACCTGATATAGTGGAGCTTGTCTCTATTCATTTGAAAAAGGCTTTGTTTGAGGTCAAAGAGTTTTTCGATGCGGAAAGTTTCTTAAGGTTTATTTACAGTACCCGGAAACTTCCGGATCTTGTTATACTTGATCTGATGCTTCCTGACATGGATGGACTGGAGGTATGCAGGCATCTGAGAGAAAAAGAAAAGTTTTTCTCCGTTTCCATTATAATGCTTACTGCAAAAAGCGAAGAAGAGGATAAGATAATAGGATTGGAGTTAGGAGCTGATGATTATATTACAAAACCTTTTTCACCAAGGGAACTTGTTGCAAGGGTAAAAGCAGTTTTAAGGAGGAGGGATAAAGAGAGGATGAAGGGAAAAAAAATAGAGATTGGTAACATTATGATAATAGATCCGGAAACATATGAGGTTTTTGTGGAGGGTAAAAAAGTAAAATTGACAAATAGTGAATTTAAAATTCTGCAGCTTCTTTCCTCAGAAAAAGGCAAAGTGTTTTCGAGAAGTGAGATTCTGAATTATCTATGGGAGGGAGAAAAATTTGTTTTAGATAGGACAGTGGATGTGCACATTAAAAATTTAAGGGGAAAGTTGGGTAGGGCAGCAAAATTTATTAAAAATGTAAGGGGAGTAGGGTATAGGTTGGAAGATGAAGAGAATATTTTTTAAAATTTTTCTGACGTATCTTCTTATAATTTTTGTCTTTACAGCTCTTGTTTTAACCGTTCCTTTTAAAGCCATCAATATTTTTTATATTTTACTTCCTCTTGCAGCTTTTTCCTTTTTAATTTCTCTTCTCTTTTCTAAAAGTCTTTCAGATGTTATGAAGCAACTTATAAAAGGATTGCGTCGAGTGGGCTCAGGTGATTTTGACTTTAAGATTTTTCTGAAGAAAAAAGGCCAGTTAAAAGAGCTTGCGGACAATTTTAATTACATGACTGATAGGATAAGAGACTCTTTTGAGGATCTTTTGCATCAGAAAAGAGAGCTTGATAGTATAATTGCCTCTCTCCGGGATGGTCTTTTGGTGTTAAACAGAGAAGGGAAAATTCTTATAGCCAATAAAAGTTTTAAGAATATTATAAGAGAAGAACCTATTGAGGGAAAATTCTACTGGGAGGTGATAAGAGAGACTGTACTTGATGAGCTTGTTAAGAAAGCAAAGAAAAAAAAAGGTAATTTAAAGGGAGAGATTTATCTTTCTGGCAGAAGTTTTTTGTGCAGTGCTACATTCCTGGAATCTACAGAGGAGGTTGTGCTTGTTTTTCATGATATAACACAGATGAAAAATTTGGAAAAGATGAAGAGAGATTTTGTGGCAAATATCTCCCATGAGCTTCGCACACCTCTTACAGCCATAAAAGGATTTGTGGAAACCTTAGAAGAAGAAGTTGAGGAGGAAAAAAGAGCATATACTGATATAATTAAAAAACATACAGAAAGGCTCATTAACATTATTCAGGATCTTCTTTTTTTATCAGAGCTTGAAGGAAGAGAGGTTAAACTTGAGGTAGAGAAAGTGGATTTGAAAAAAATAGTGGAAGGCCTTCTACCTGTTTTTGAGAGAAGATTAAAGGAGAAGGGGTTACAGTTGAAAGTTCTGTCAGATCCCGAGTTTCCTCTTATAGAAGCAGACCCTTTTAAAATTGAACAGATGTTTATAAATCTGATAGATAATGCCATTAAGTACACAGATAGAGGAGAGATTTCAATATCGCTCAAAAAAAGGGAGAATAGAGTAATAATTGAAGTCCAGGATACAGGAATTGGTATATCAGAGGAGCACTTACCAAGAATTTTTGAGAGATTTTATGTTGTGGACAAATCCCGCTCCCGGAAACTGGGAGGAACAGGTCTTGGGCTTTCTATTGTAAAACATATAGTTCTTTTGCATAATGGAAGTATAGACGTGGAGAGCACTCCCTCTGTGGGCACAAAGTTTATTATCAGCCTACCTTTTCGCCAATCCTCTTGATCTTCTTTTCTTAACAGAAAATTAACATTTTCTTTATAAAAAGTTAACTTTTTAGAGTATAATATAGACAAAGGTTCAAATAATTTAAGCTTCGAAGCTCAAAGGGGGGCAATTTTATGAGAAAGAAATTAGGCATTCTAACAGCGGGTTTGGTAGCAGGTATGATGTTTTTTGGCTTTTGTTTATCTCAAGGATTTGCAAAGGATGTGGAACTTATTGGAGCAGGGGCCACATTTCCCTATCCTCTTTATTCAAAAATGTTCAATGCTTACTATAGAGAGTTTGGTGTAAAGGTTAACTATCAATCAATAGGCTCTGGTGGAGGAATAAGACAGCTTCTCAACAAGACGGTAGATTTTGGTGCAACTGATGCTTTTATGAGTGATGAGGAGATTAAAACAAAGGATAATTACATTTTACATATACCTACCTGTCTTGGTGCAGTGGTTGTGGCTTATAATCTGCCTGGAAATCCTCAGATTAAATTCACCCCGGAGATTATTGCTGATATTTTCCTTGGAAAAATTAAAAAGTGGAACGATCCCAGGATTTTAGCTGTGAATCCCGGAGTTAATTTGCCCGGCATGAATGTCATGGTTGTTCACCGCTCGGATGGAAGTGGCACGACATTTGTTTTCAGTGATTATTTAAGTAAGATAAGCAAAGAGTGGGAAAAGAGAGTAGGGAAGGGAAAAGCTCTTAACTGGCCAACAGGTCTTGGAGCAAAAGGAAATGAAGGTGTTTCAGGTCTTATAAAACAGATTCCAGGGACATGTGGTTATGTGGAGCTCACTTATGCTTTGCAGAATAATATGATTTTTGGCATTATTAAAAACAAATCCGGGAATTTTATTAAACCTTCTATTGAATCTGTTAATCTTGCTGCAGCTGGTATAAAGATTCCATCTCACACAAGAATCTCTATAACTGATACTGAGGCAGAGTACGGATATCCTATTAGTAGTTTCACCTGGCTTATATTTTATAAGGAACAAGGTTATGCAGGAAGAGAGAAAAGAAAGGCCACAGAACTTGTGAAACTTTTGTGGTGGGTAGTTCATGAGGGACAGAGGTTTTGTGAGCCTTTACATTATGCTCCTCTTCCCAAAAATGTGGTTGAAAAAGCAGAAAGTATTATAAAGTCGGTTGTGTACAAAGGGGAGCCGGTTTTCGCAAGATAAAGTAACAGTAAAATGGGGATAGATTACAAAGAAACCACAGATAAAAGCTTAAAGAAGATAAGCAGCTCTGAGTTAATTTTTCGCAGGGTTCTTTACATTTCAGCTTTTATTTTGGTAGTTCTTGTTGGCGCAGTTTTTTTCTCTCTTCTTGTAAGCTCTTTCCCCTCGCTTAAAAAGTTAGGAATTAGATTCTTATTTGGGAAAACCTGGGATCCTGTGAAAGGTGAATTTGGAGCATTTTCCTTCCTTGTTGGAACTCTTCTCACAAGTTTTCTGGCTCTTTTAATCTCTTTACCTTTTTCTCTTTCTATCTCCATATTTTTAGGGGAGTATTTTTCAAGAGGATTTTTTTCCTCTTTTCTTAAAAGTGCTGTGGAAATTCTTGCAGGAATTCCCTCTGTAATCTATGGTTTCTGGGGACTCTTTATCCTTGTTCCTGTTGTTAGAGCATTTGAGATAAAGCTGGGTATTATGCCTTATGGGGTTGGAATATTTACAGCCTCTCTTGTTTTATCTATAATGATTATTCCCTACTCTGCCACAATTGGGAGAGAGGTTATCCAGCTTGTGCCCTCTGAACTTAAGGAAGCAGCTTTTTCCCTGGGTGCAACAAAGTTTGAAGTAATAAGAAAAGTCGTCTTGCCTTATGCACGCTCAGGAATCCTTGCAGGTATTTTGCTTTCTCTTGGAAGAGCCCTGGGAGAAACTATGGCGGTCACAATGGTAATTGGTAATGCCAATATTTTACCAGATAGCATTTTTAGTCCATCAAATACTATGGCAAGTGTTATTGCTAACGAGTTTGCCGAAGCAACAGAAACACTGCACCTTTCCTCTCTCATTGAGGTAGGACTTTTACTTTTTATTGTGACAACGATTGTTAATATTATAGGAAGGCAAATAGTAAAAAAAGTCAGTATTGAGGTCTAATATGCAAGGAGATAAAGTTTCTGTGAGGATTTTCGGAGATAAAGCTTTTAAATTATTTATAATATTTTTGTCCTTTGTAGCTGTTCTTCCTCTGTTCCTTGTCCTTGGTTACATTATTAAGAATGGTATTGCATCTGTTAACTGGCAATTCTTAATAAATTTGCCTAAGCCTGTTGGTGAAGCTGGGGGAGGTATCTCTAACGCTCTTGTGGGAACAGGTATTTTAATGCTTCTTTCCTGTGTTTTTTCTGTGCCTTTGGGTATTCTGGCTGGAATTTACCTTTCTGAACATCGTAGGGGAAAGCTTTCCTACCTTACAAGACTTTGCGTTGAAGTGTTGCAGGGGGTGCCTTCTATAGTGATTGGCATTGTTGCTTACCTCTGGGTGGTTTTGCCGATGAGGACATTTTCTGCTTTTTCAGGAGGTGTTGCTCTTTCTATCATGATGCTGCCTGTTGTGGTGAGAACCACGGAAGAAACTTTGAAACTTGTTCCCAATGCTTTAAGGGAAGCCTCTCTTGCCTTGGGTGTTCCCTATCACAGGACGATTCTTAAAGTTATTTTACCTGCAGGAATGAGTGGGATAGTCAGCGGGATTTTACTAAGTCTTACAAGGATTGCAGGTGAAACCGCGCCTCTTCTTTTTACTGCCTTTGGCAGCTCCTTCATGAATTTGAACATTTTTAAACCTATGAGTGCTTTACCCCTTTTGATCTTCAATTATGCTACAAGTCCTTACCCTGAATGGCATTCAATAGCCTGGGGTGCCTCTTTTGTGCTTGTTGTTTTTGTTTTAGTGCTAAATCTTATTACTAAGCTGGTGGTAAGAAAATGGAAGACTCAATTTTAAAAATAGAAAATCTCTGTGCTTATTATGGCAACGAACAGATATTGAAGGATATTAATCTTTCCTTTCCAAGGAATAAGGTAACAGCTGTTATGGGACCTTCAGGATGTGGTAAGACAACTCTTATAAGGTGTATCAACAGGATGCATGAGCTTGTGTCTGGTGCGAGAGTATCTGGAAAGGTTTTTTTAGATAAGGAAGATGTTTATTCCATGCATCCCATAGTGGTGAGAAGAAAAATAGGAATGGTCTTTCAAAAACCAAACCCCTTTCCCACAATGAATATATATGACAACGTTATTGCAGGCTATAAGTTAAACGGGATAAAAATAAGCAAAGAAGAACAGGATAGAATTGTTGTGGAGAGTTTAAAAAAAGCAGCCTTGTGGGACGAAGTTAAAGATTTCTTATATAGAAAGGGAACTTTTCTCTCAGGTGGTCAGCAGCAAAGACTCTGTATAGCTCGCGCCCTCGCAATGAAACCGGAGGTGCTTTTACTTGATGAACCCACCTCTGCTCTTGATCCTAAAGCTACCTCCCGAATAGAAGAATTAATTGGGGAGCTTAAAAAAGATGTTACTATAATTTTGGTAACTCATAATATTGCACAGGCTGCAAGAGTCTCTGATTACACAGCCTTTTTATATCTTGGGGAATTGGTTGAATTTGGTCCATCAGAGAGGATTTTTTCTGTTCCCCAGGATAAGAGAACAGAGGAATACTTAACAGGAAAATATGGATAATTTAATTTAGGAGGAAAAATGTTAGAAGAAAAATTAACAGAGCTTAAAAAATCTTTGATAGAGTATGCTAATCTGGTGGAGCATATGATTAAAGAAAGTATAGAGGGGCTTCTTCAAAAGGAGAAATATATGCTCCAGGATGTAATAGAGAATGAGGAGCCAAAGGCAAATGCTATGGAGATGCATCTTGATGAGCTTTGCACCAGTATAATTGCTCGATATGAACCAAGAGCAAAGGATTTGAGGACAGTTCTAATGGTTCTAAAGATGAACAATGACCTTGAGAGAATTGGAGATCATGCAGTTAACATCGCAGAAAGCAGTCTTTTTTTGATAGAAAGACCTCAGGTAAAACCTTTAATTGACATACCCAATATGGCAAAGATTGTGATGCAGATGTTGAAAAATAGTATAAATTCTTTTGTGAATGAAGATGCAAAACTGGCAAAGAGTGTGTGCGAAAGGGATGATATTGTAGATGGTTTGAGAGACCAGATTTTAAGAGAACTTATCACATTTATGACCTCAGATCCTTCCACTATAGAGCGTTCCCTTCATCTTATAAGAATATCAAGTAACCTGGAGAGGATAGCTGACCTTTCAACAAATATATGTGAGGATGTCATATTCATGGTAGCAGGGAGAGTTATAAAGCATCATGCAGAGGAATAATCTTTACACTTTTTCCCATTCTTTAAATATAGCTTCCACGTTTTCAGGTCTTGCTCCAGCGCCAAACTCACACTGAACGATTATTCCGCCACTCCTATCGTAAAGGAATTTTTTTATTTCCTCCACTGCTTTTTTCACATCCTCTATGTTGGGAGAGGGGAGAATATGCTGTCTGTCTATTTCTCCCCAGAATGTTATCTTACCTTTAAATTTTTTTCCAATCTGCTCAATATCCATACAGAAAAGTTGTGAGTTTAATGCATCCACTCCTATTTCTATTAAGTCCTCATAAATGTCAAAAATGTATCCATCAGAATGCATGAAAACAAATTTTCCGGAGCTATGAATACGCTCACAGTACTCTTTGTAAAGAGGTTTAAAAAGTTTTCTCCACAACTTAGGATTTATAAGTAAGGATTTTTGAGAACCCCAGTCATCGGCAAACAATATACCGTCAACCTTTGTTTTTGTCCACAGCTCAATTTCTGTTAGATTGTATTCGTGTACAATATCCATTAGTTTAAAAAACCCGGGAGGCTGTTCTACAATATCCATATAAAGCTGAGAGGTCCCTCTTAAAAATTGCATTCTCTCAAAGGGATCAATAAAAAAATCGCCACCCAAAACAAATTTATCGGTTTCTTCGCATAGTTTGTTTATTTTATCTATGTTTACTTTCTCTTTTAACTTGTGATAGGGAGGTCTAACTTTCTTAACATCAGATAATTTTTTTATTATGGGGTCTTTTACCTGACCCACAATTCCCTCCTGGACGTTTTTGAAGACACATCCCCACTCATCTGTAAAACTTCCAACTTTCCATCTTTCCTCCTGAGTGGGGTCTCCTGCAGTAGCAAGCCCTTTAGCAAACTCAATGTCTAATGGGAATTTTTCCAGAATAGCATCTACCTGACTTTTATATTTTTTGAGAGCAATAGGAAGAATCCACAGATCGCGAGGCGGTCTATCGGGGTAATTAAAGGTTAAGGTTCTTTTTACACGTTCACGAGAGGTCATTTTATCTCCTCCAGTTTAATCCTTCTTCCAGCATAATGCGGTAATTTTCTATGGGAATATAATTGGTGACCGAGTTCCCTGAGCCAAGCGCATAACCTCCTCCAGGCATGCATTTTTCTAAGATATCTCTTATGTAATGACGTAATTCCTCTCCTTTCAGCCGACAGAGCTTGTTAACATCTACCCCACCCAGAATTCCAATTCTATCTCCGTATTTTTCCTTAAATTCTGTAACCGGCATTACTGTATCTTCAAAAGAATGCTTGGCATCTATCTTTACATTTTCAATTAAGTCTTCCATTATTGATTCAACATTACCGCAGGCGTGAAAAAGGTAAAGGAGTCCATTTTCATGGGCAAGTTCTGCGAGTTTTTTGTGCCAGGGTAAAATATACTTTCTTAAGGCATCTGGGGAGACAAATGTGGATGTCTTAAATCCCATATCATCGCCCTGGAAAAAGCCCACCAGGTTGTCAAGACCAACAATCTTTTTATAAGCCTGGTAAATAAGTTCTCCCACCTTGTTTGCAACTGCTTCAATTAAAGCTGGATCATCGTATAAAAGATAAGAAAGTGTCTCAAGTCCGAACAAATCACTACACAAAGTTTCCATAATGCCCATAGAGAAGGAAACCAGGATTCCCATCCCTTCAGGGAGGTTTTCAGAGACAAATTCAAATGGCCACAAATCCAATTCTTCAATAGAAGGCCATTTGTAGTTTTCAAAATCTTCCCAGGAGGTTATTATTCCTTTTCCCTCTTCTGCCCATTGTCTCTCCCCCCTCGAAAGAAGAGCTGTATCTTTTCCTATTCTTTTTTTAGAGGCAAAAGATAAGCTTGCTGAGAAGCGAAAATCACTTGTTAATCGCAAACAGTCATAACCCATTTTATACCAAAATTCAATATAGTTTTTTAATGCAAGTTGCTGAGATTTTTTATCCTTTGCTAAAGAAGGTTCCACCCATTTTCCATTAAATTCCTTCTCTATGAAGTATCTTATAACCTCCGTGTCAATGTGTAGTTCAATAAAATGAACTCTGGAAGGAGTCTTTTTTCTGAGAATTACCTCTTTAAATTCTTCTCTATCCGGCCTTATCTTCTTCATAAGTCCTCCCTCTAAAATTTGATACAAGTTATTATTTTTTAAATGAGAGATAATTTGTTGCGTCAAAATTTAGCCCCACTTTTCTAAAAAAGCCTTTTCAGCTCTGTTTCTTAACTCTTGAATTTTATGGGCACTGAGAGGTCTTTCATCGAACAAAGCCGATCCCACAACAAATACATTAATACCGGCACCTGCCATATTTACAATGGATTTTTCATTCACACTTCCATCTGCCTCAATATCTATATTAAGTTCTTTCTTACGGATTATCTCTCTGAGGCAGCATGCTTTCTCAAGTACTCCCGGGAAATAACCTGCACTTTTCACACCAGGGACTTTATATCCGGGACTTACCATCATTAATAAAATCAGGTCAATTTCTGTTAATATGTTCTCAACCATGCATAAAGGGGTTGCAGGATTTAAAGCTACTCCTGCCTTTTTTCCTCTTTGTTTTATTTCTTGAATAACCTTATAGAGGTTTGTACAGGATTCAGCATGAATACATATAATATCTGCTCCTGCTTCTACAAATACTCCTACATACCTTAAAGGGTTCACTATCATCATATGAGCTTCAAAGAGAAGCGGGGTTAAGTGTCTAACAGCCTTTATTTCCAAGTGGCTCAATCCTATATCAGGTACAAAGTTTCCGTCCATTATATCAAAATGCAATTGGTCTGCTTTTATACTTGTAAGAGTTTTTACTTCCTCTCCAAGATTAGCAAGATCAGCACACATTAGAGATGGTGAAATCTTTATAATATTCATTTTACTTACTCTAAATTAGCGTGAGCCTTCCACATTTTTTCTTCAGTGATGCCAAGTTTTTCTTGAAGAATCATACTTATGCAATCACAGAAAATAAGAAGTGCTTGCTCAAATAAGTTGGACATTGGCTGTATAGAAAAAGGCTCATCCGGTGCTTTTAATTTTGTAGGGGAAGGAATTCTAACTGAAATGTCTGCCATTTTTTTCAGAGTTGAATTTTTTGAGGATGTGATCAAAGCAATTTTAGCCCCAAATTTTCTGGCAAGCTGGGTAATTGTTATACACGAGGCAGTTTCTCCCGAACCTGACCCAACTACAAGAACATCTTTATGGGATATAGGAGGAACTACGGTTTCTCCCACCACATAAGAATCTATTCCCAGATGTTTTATTCTTTTGGCGAAAGCCTGTAACATAAGCATCACTCTTCCAACAGCCATTACAAATACCTTTTCTGCTGAAAGAAGCGTATTAATAAATTCATCAATTTCTGTTTTTTCCACTTTAGATAAAGCTGAATTTATCTCCTGGCAAACTTTATTCTGTAAGCTCTGAAAATCCATAATATTGCCTCCTCCTTAGTTCTTATCTTATAAAAAAGTGTTTCTTAAAAGCTGCTGGATTTGGTTGTATGTAGGAAGTGCAGGAAAAACTCCTTTTTTGGTAGCAGTTAATGCTCCAGCGGTATTGGCAAACATCAAAATTTCGTCAATTTCATCAGCGTTAAGTTCCCAGATAAACCTGCCTTTTTCTTTCCAGTATAGCATCCTTGATAGTATTGCTGCTGTAAAACCATCTCCACATCCTGTAGTATCTACTGCCTGCACTTCAGGAGCTTTTACAAATCTAAACAACTTACCTGTACTTAGATAACTACCACGTTCTCCATCTGTCACTATTACTGTTTTTGGTCCAAGTTTTAAAATTTTGTTACTTCCTTTTTCAACATCATTTTCCCCAGTCAAAAACTCAAGCTCGCTGATGTTCATTCTAACCAGTTGAGATTTTTTTAGCCCCTCTTTTATTCTTTCTTTGGCCTGTCTGAGATCCTTCCATACATGGGGGCGAAGATTGGGATCAAAAGATATAACAAGATTATGTCTTCGGGAGTATTCAAGACATTTAAGTGTAGCATAAAAGGAAGGTTCACCACTCATGCTTATTGATCCAAAATGAAATATTTCTGCTTCTGCGATAAGATGCTCTTCTATATCTTCTGGACTCAGCATCATGTCAGCCCCAGGATGACGGAAAAATTCAAATTCTCTTTCTCCTGTTTTTGTATTGGAGACAAAAACAAGGGTTGTTCTTGCTTTTTCGGTGAATTTAAGGCCTCTTACGTCAACTCCATTTTCAGCAAGGGCGTTGGCTAAAAACTTGCCGAAGTGGTCCCTTCCCACCATTCCAATAAAACCGGATTTAATCTCCAGTCTGCTCAAACCAACAGCTACGTTGGCACATCCCCCGCCTGGCACTGCTATGTAGGAATTTACCTTCTCCAGTGGAACCTCCACTTGTGTGGAAAACATATCCACCACTACCTCACCCATACAGACAACCTTGGCCATTTTTCCCCTTCCTGTTTTTTCAAAATTGTCTTAATAGATTAAGTATTTTTTACTCCAGATTGGCATGTCTTATTAGGATATCCTCATGCTGGATATTAATGCGCCTTGCTATTTTCTCTAAAATACACTCCAAAAGAATAAATGCTGCTTGTTCGAAGAGAGAACCAAGAACTTGGGCAACATTTTCATCTCTTTTCTGAGGCGAAACCTTAGTTGGCCCAGGAATTACGATTTTTCCACAGGCTATTTTTCCCATTCGTGAATCCCTGCGTGCGGTAATAAGATAACTACAGGCTCCCACCTTTCTTGCTGTCTTTAAAATGTGATAAGAGTATTCTGTTTCTCCGGAACCAGATATTAAAACAAGCAGGTCATCTTCTCTGATTGCTGGAGTTGTGGTCTCTCCTACAACATATGTTTCAAAACCCATCTGCATTAACCTCATAGCAAAGGCTTTTATTAAAATTCCCGACCTTCCTGCTCCTGCAACAAAAATTCTTTTTGATGAAAATATTTTATTCACAAACTTGTCTACTTCTTTTTCATTTACGATGTTTATTGCATTCCTGATTTCTGAAAGAATGTTCGCTGCAATCTCCTCTATTTTCATTTTACAAAGTTTCTCTCTAAGTTTATTGTAGAAATTGACGAATTTTTAACCCTTTACTGCACCAAGAGTTAAACCTCGAATTAGATACTTGGATAAGGGAATAGCAAGAAGTATAGGGGGAGTAATTGCTACAAGAGTTAAAGAGGAAACTCGAGGAAAATTTAAACCCTCGGTGCTTAAAAATAAACTTGTGATTTGAACAGGAAAAGTTATCGCTCGATTATAGGTAAGGCCTACCGCAAATAAAAACTCACCCCAGGAAAAAATGAAACTCAGTATATAAATAGCTACAAGGCCGGAAGAAGAAAGAGGTAGCCCTATTCTTAAAAAAGCTCCAAATCGAGAGCATCCGTCTATTAGTGCGGATTCTTCTATTTCCTTAGGAAGTTCGTTAAAAAAGTCCATTGCCAACCACACAGCAAGAGGTAAATTGAAAAGAACATGAGTAAGAATGAGACTTCGCCAGGTATCTAAAATGTTAAGTGTTCGCATCATTAAAAATATAGGAATGAGAACCACTGCAGGAGGCATCATTCTTAAGGAAAGTATCCAGGTGGCAATATCTTTATTTTTCCACTTTTCAAATATGAATCTTGAAAGAGCATATCCGCTTAAGCACCCCAAAATCAATACTATAAAGGAGCTTACACCGCCAACTACAATACTGTTGATTAATGCTCTACTTAACATCTGAAATTCCTCTCCCCATAAAGCCGTCCAGGCGTAAAAGGAAGGTTTAAACTGCAGATAAGGAATAAATGTGGGAGTGTAAGATTCGGCAAGTTTTTTAAAGGAAGTGACCACAGCCATGAAAAATGGGAATAATGTCCAGATGGAAAATATTATAATAGCTACCCAAAAAGAAACCACCCCTATTTTCTTTTTAAAACCCATCTTACAGTTTCCTCCTTAAACTTTTCAAAACAGAAATACTAACACCCAAAACCACTATTAAGAAAACCCAGGATAAAGCTGAAGCATATCCTATATCAAAATAGGAAAGTCCTCGCAGATAAATATAGTAAGAGAGAGATTCTGTTTTTCCAGCAGGTCCTCCTCCCGTTATTCCATAGACAAGTTCAAATAACTTGAAGGCATCTATTGCTCGGAGGAGGACTAAGGTTATAATTATTGGAAATAGAAGGGGTATGGTTACAAATAAGAAAATTTGCCACCGAGATGCTCCATCAACAGAGGCAGCTTCGTATATTTCCTGGGGCATAGACTGCAGGGCTGCAAGGAGAGCTAAAAACATAAAGGGAGTCCATTGCCATACATCGACAATAATTAATGATATGCGTGCCAGAGTTGGGTCTGTAACCCACTTAATAACAGGTAAACCAAATAAGCCTAAGATTTTATTAATTACTCCCTCATCAGGTTGTAAGAACATTCTCCAGAGGGCAGCTACTGTGATGGGGGGAGCGGTCATGGGAAGAAGATAAATTATCCGGAAAAAATTGCGAAAACGAAACCTGCGACTTAAAAGAGAAGCAAGGCCTAAGCCTAAGAAAAGCTCTATTACTACCACTGACCCCACATATAGAAGAGTGAAAAATAAATCAGCCCAGAACCTTTCATCTTTAACAAAAATAGTATAAAAGTTTTTCAACCCCACAAATCTCATGGCAGTTCCAGTGGCAGCGTGCCAGCTGAAAAAAGAAAGACGAAGAGACCAGATCATGGGAAAGATGACCATAAATATAAAGAAAATTATTGTAGGAAGAATGAAGTACCATTTGATCAGCCATTTATTTTTCCTTCTTCTGAGCATTGTATCACCTTTTTGGCCCGAGAAAGCCCATATATATGGGCTTTCTCGGAGATTATAAGAAATATTTACTTCAGAGGCTTTAATCCCAAAGATTCACGATAGAGATTGAGTTGCTTCTTTCTACCGTATTTTTCTGTGATATCTTCCCAGGCATCATAGACCTTCTTGCAAGCCTCCTCTGGAGTCATTTCTCCTGCGAGGACTTTGCTTAGATACAGATCAAGATAGTCATAGTATTCTGCTGTTCCAGGAATTCTTAAGTCTAACACAGCTTCAGGATCACCAAGTATACCCTGCAGAGCAGTTAGGTAATCTACAGCCGATTCCTTGTTCCACCCTGCCTCCAGCCACTTGTCTACTCGTTTAAAGTGACTTATTCGCCAGGGGTTAGCACCAGAGTAATTAATACCTGTTACTTCCAGTAAGCTTCTCTCAGGATCAGTTATGTATGTACCAAACTTATAAGCTGCATCTGCTTTCTTAGAAGTCTTTGGAATGCACCAGATCCATCCTCCGAAATCAAGGAAGTTAATTTGATTATACTGATGAAGCCACTTTCCTTCTTTTCTGTCCCATACTTTTTCTGCTCCCGGTAGAGGTGAATATCCCAAAAGCCCTTTAACATTACTTCCATATTTTTCTGGATACTGCTCCATGACACCAATATCACCCCAGTCAAATGCCATAGCACACTGTCCTTTTACAAAGGTAATTCTTTCCTCTGAATATCCGTAACTTAAAATACCAGGAGGAGCGTATTTTGCAAGTTCCTGGATCATTCTCATTCCTTCAATCCATCCTGGAGTATTTACAAGGGGCTCCATGGTTTCCGGGTCAAAGAAAAATACACCATGGTATTTATCTGGTCCTCCCCGAAGAACTGCATACTGTATAGCTATATCCATCAGGCTCCATTGAGCTTGAGTCTTGCGTTTTGCGATAAATTCTATCCCGTACTCTTTCTCTCCATCATTATCCCAGTCCCATCCATTGAAGAACTCAGCAATATCTCTTACTTCTTCCCAGGTCTTTGGAGGGACATTGTAACGGTAGCCATATTTTTTCTCAAATTTTGCCTGGTACTCAGGATTCTCTAAAGCATCTTTTCGATAGTAGAAATTGTGACAATCACCATCGTAAGGAAGTGCGTATATTTTACCACTCCATTTTACCGTTTTCTGGATAGCTGGAGTGACATCTTCCCAATCAGGATAGCCATACTTGTCCATCAGTCCTTCAAGAGGCAGAACCCATCTACCACCCACAAAATCGCCTGCCCACCCAGCAGCTACACAAACAAGGTCATAAGCTCCTGTTCCAGTTATAAGATCTGTCATCACTTTATCAAAAAGAACAGGGTAAGGAACCTCTATCTTGTTGATTTTAATACCTGTTGCTTTTTCAAATTCAGCTCCAAAGTAATCTACTACGTTGCTGTGGGGTTTACTGGCCAGCACGTTTATAGTAGTTTTCTGTGCAATAGCGATAGCAGAAAACCCTCCCATTACAAGGCCTAAAATAACCAGCAACATGATTACTTTTCTACTTTTTCTCATGTTCATTATCTTCATCCTCCTTTTATTATCTTCGCCCTCATTTAATGATACACCTCTTTATCCTTGTGTTGTGTTTACCGAATAATTCCATCACCTCCTTTCCTCTTGTATTTACTTTTTTAGGAGTTTTTCAACCCTCTTTTTTCTTGAGCCCCCTCCTTACACATTCTGTCTTTTTAACCTGATACCACAGGATTCTCGCACAATAAGTTCTGTTTTTAATACAATATTTTGTTTCTTGCTTGGCCCCTCCTTTAATATCCTCTGAATCAGCATTTGAGCTGCTGTAGAGCCTATTGCATAAGCAGGTTGAGAGACAACAGTTGGAGGGGGATTTAAAGCATCTGCCCAATCTAAATCATCAAAACCAACAACAGCTATGTCCTTTGGTATTTTCTTGCCATTTTTTTTAAGTCCTATGTAAACACCCAGTGTCATTAAATTGTTGCAGGAAAAAATGGCAGTAAGAGGGTCGAGTTTTAACACTTTTTCGGTTGCCTCTATAGCTCCCTCTATTGTTGATTTTCCTTCAACTATGATTGGTTCATCTGCCTCATACTTTTTTAATGCCTCAATATAACCTTTTATTCTCTCCTCTGTGGTGGTAATACCTCTTATACCACTTATCATTGCAATTCTGGTGTGACCTAATTTCAAGAGATGTTCCACAGCAGCAAATGAACCATAGAAATTATCCACACTTACAGTATCAACTTCTATATCTTCGGCTTTTCTATCTACACACACAATAGGTATATTTCTTTTTTCAAATTCTTTGAGAATGGATACATTGGTTGGACTTGCAAGAGAAACAATCAGTCCATCTACTCTTTTTTCTAACATCACTTTGAGATACTGTTTTTCTTTTTCAGCATCTTCATCAGTGTTACACAGGATTAAACTATAGCCAAACTTGTTGATTGTATTCTCCACCCCTCTAAGCAACGGAGGATAAAAGGGATTTGATATATCGGAGATACTGAGGCCTATTGTTTTTGTTTGCTTTTTGACCATGGCTCTTGCAGTAGTATCTACATAGTAGTTGAGCTTCTTTATAGCTTCCATTACTTTCTTTCTCGTTTCAGGACGAACAGCATTTTGTTCCCTGATAACCCTTGATACAGTGCTTATTGAAACTCCTGCTTCTTTTGCGACATCTTTCAGGGTAACATTTGGCATTTACAATTCCCTCTTTCAGGATTTTTTATAACGTTTTCATATAATTACCAAGATATGGAATTTTGTCAAGTCTTTTAAGATAGCGTTATCAAAATTATTTCCTTCCCAGATAATTCCTCTATTCCTGCTGTTAAAGATATGAGAGGCTTAACAGTCCTTTTATTTTGCAAATTTTTCATTATTATTTTTCAAAAATTATTTCATTCTAAAAGATATTGACATTTATTGTTCAATATCAGAAAATACTATGGAAGTATAACTTCAAGAGCGGAGATCAGCCAAAGATGGAGTATTGATGCTTTGAGAAAATCAGCTTGACTTAGTTTTTAAAGAAGATAAATTATTATACAGAAGAGAAGGTGATGGGGTTCACCTTATAAGAGCCTGCGATTTGCAGGATGATGACTCCTACTTTTAAAAAGTAGGAGTTTTTTATTTTGGGGGATAGACAATGAATGATGGAGTTTTTATCTTTCTTATAAGACATGGAAGAACAGAATGGAATAAAAAGAAAATTTTTCGGGGTCATATAGATATTCCGCTTGACGAAGTTGGGATACAACAGGCTGAAAAAGCAGGAAAATATCTTCAAGAAGTCGCTTTTACCACCATCTATTCAAGTACTTTAAGAAGAGCTTTTCAGACGGCACAGATCATATCAAGGTATCAGTCAAAAAGTGTGGAAGTTATACCTTGTCAGGGTTTTTCGGATTTAAACTATGGAGAATGGGAAGGTAAGAGTTATGAGAGGGTGAAAGAGGAATATCCTGCACTTTACAAAATGTGGGAAGAGAAACCTCATAAAGTAAAAATTCCAGGAGGAGAAACACTTTCTGAAGCAGCAGAGAGATCCTTTAAAGCTTTAGAGGAAATTATTTTAAAACACAAAGGTCATTTTATAGGAATTGTTTCTCATAGAGTGATAATAAAACTTGTTATCTTAAAAATGCTCGGGATAGGTGAATCTGGATTTTGGATGATAAGACAGGACCCTTGTTGTATCAATATAGTTAGATTTTATGGATACAAATTTAGTATTCTTAGAGTGAATGATACCTCTCATATTTTTACGTTAAAAGAAAATTTAGGGATTTCTGATTTTTGAATAAGAGAATTAAATGAAAAAGGAACCTGAGAAGAAAGCTTTTTATGACAGTACGTATTTTGAGCTTCTTGATGCTATAAAGGAAGAGGAGAGCTGTCCTATTTGTTCTCTTGTTGAAAAATCTGAATCACGATATATAACTTCTCTTTTTTACGAACTTGTGAATGATTATAAAGTCAGAGAAAGGCTGAGAAACTCGTATGGATTTTGTCCAGAACATGCCAGACTTGCCAGAAAATTAGGAAATCCCTTAGGAATAGCCATAATTTATGAGGATATATGTTCAACTATAGTTGAACATATGGAAAGAGGAAAAGAATTTTTCTTGCCAGGCAAAGGGTGTCCTGTTTGTGAACTTGTAAATGAGGCAGAAAATAGGTATATTCAAACCTTCTTAAAAAGTTTTTCCTCTAAAGATTTTCAAAAAATATACAAGCAAGGTTTTGGGTTATGTATGTATCATTTTCTTTTAGTTTATTCAGAGCTTTCCTCTCGGGAAGAAAAAAATATCCTGAGGGAATATCAATTAAATAAGCTGAGAGAATTTTCGGTTCAGCTGACAGAATTTATTAGAAAGCACGATTACCGTTTTTCTCGTGAAGGATTTGGTAAAGAGGCTACTTCCTGGAGGAGAATAGTGGGTAAGATAGCAGGAAGTAAAATGCCCATTTCTTCTACGACAAGCTCAAATAATTCCAGAAAAAGATTTACCAAATTTTTTCCAAAATTTCCTCTATTTTAGTAGTTAGGTGTCTCACCTTTTTGTTAGTCGAAAAAATACCGAAAAGAGCTATTTTCCCAGATGTCTTTTTAAATTTAATTGACAAGGCTTGATGCGTTTACTTGACAGATTTTAAATCATTGGGTATATTTAAAGTGTTCTTTTCAAACCGGTTTTTCTGCAGGTTAAGGGAAGAGGGTGAGAGTCCCTCGCGGTCGCGCCGCTGTGACCGGAACGAAATCCACCTT
>DRTT01000143.1 GCA_011372105.1 Candidatus Aerophobota bacterium | reverse complement strand
AGGAGGAAAAAAATAGAAAGGAGTGAGGTTATTTCAAAAGCTAAAAACTTGGTTATCAAAATAGGAGGAAGTCTTCTTTTAAAAAAAGATACGCCGGATATTTCTTTTTTAAAAAGTCTTGTGGATTCAGTAGCTCAGCTTATAAAAGATGGAAGAAAAGTTACCCTGGTATCGTCAGGAGCTATTGCTCTTGGCAAAGCAAGCATTGGAGGAAAAATTGCATTTGGAAAGGGTATTCCCTCAAGACAGGCTCTTGCCAGTGTAGGTCAGATAAAACTTATGAATCTTTACTGTGAGTTTTTCAAAGATTATTCTCTTCAGGTGGGACAGATTTTATTAAGTGCCAGTGACTTTTCCCATCATTCTACCTACATTAATGCTCGAAATACTATTTTAGCTTTGTTGAAAGCAGGAGCTGTTCCCATAGTGAATGAGAACGATACAGTGGCAGTAGAAGAAATAAAATTTGGGGACAATGATACTTTATCTGCTCTTGTTGCAGCTCTTGTTGATGCGGATCTTCTGGTGATACTTTCTGACATAAAAGGTCTTTATACATCTGATCCGAAAAAAGACCCTCAGGCGAGATTTTTATCTCTTGTGGAGAGAATAGACAGAAGAGTTGAGGAAATGGCCGAAGGGACATGTGTTGAGGGTAGGGTAGGGGGGATGAGAACAAAAATTGAGGCAGCAAAAATAGCAACACGCTCAGGTATACCCGTTGTTATAGGTGGGGGAAATAACTTTCTTAAAGCTCTTTTTTTTGAGTTTAAACAAGAAGGGACACTTTTTTTACCCACTCAGACAAAACTGCAGGCAAGAAAAAGATGGATCGCTTATGGAAGAAAACCAAAAGGAAGTATTGTAGTGGATGAGGGAGCAAAAAGAGCCCTTTTGGAGAAAGGGGGAAGTCTTTTGCCTGTTGGAATAAAAGAGATTAAAGGGAAATTTCAGTCTGGAGATTCTGTAAGTATTTTAGATTCTGAAGGAAAAGAATTTGCCCGAGGAATTGTTTATTATTCCTCAGAGGAACTTAAAAGGATAAAAGGGCTTCATACAAATCAAATTGAGGAAAAACTTGGATACTGTTATTACGAAGAGGCAATTCACAGAGATAATCTTGTTATACTTTAATTACTTTATTTTATCAAATCCTATTTCTTTTAATGATTCTATGTTTTTTCTCCAGTTTTTCTTTACCCCAACTCTTAAGTCAAGATAAATCCTGCATCCAAGTCTATTTTCTATTTCTCTTCGTGCTAACTGACCAATTTTTTTTATCATACTTCCCTTTTTGCCTATAATAATCCCCTTTTGAGAAGAGTGCTCCACATAAATTGTTGCACTTATGTAAATCAGATTATCGCTTCTCTCGGTGAACTCTTCCACTTTGGTCATAACAGAGTAGGGTATCTCCTGACGGGTAAGTTCAAATATTTTCTCTCTGATAAGCTCTGCCACCAGAACTCTTTCCATTTGATCTGTGATGGTGTCTGATGAGTAATAAGGAGGATGAAAGGGAAGGAAATTTATTATTTCTCCAACGAGAATGGAAAGATTTGAGCCTCTTTTCGCAGAGATAGGAATGCAGACGTTAAAAGAGAAGTGTTTTTTATAAGTTTCAATAAGATGTAAAGCTTTTTGCTGCTTTATTTTATCCAGTTTATTTACACACAGTATAACCGGTTTTTTTACTTTTTTAAGATGTTCCATAATAAAAAAATCTTCAGGAGAGGGTTCTCGTTCATCGGCTACAAACACCACCACATCAACTCCTTCCATACCCATTAAGGTTTCCTCTATTATCTTTTTGTCAACAGGCGTTGGAGCCTTTTCTGTCTCAATTAATCCGGGAGTATCAACAAATATTATCTGAGCCTCTTTAAATGTAATTATTCCTTTAATGATATTTCTGGTTGTTTGAGGACGTGGAGAGACAATAGTTATTTTCTCTCCCACGAGTTTGTTCAGGAGAGTGGATTTTCCAACATTTGGCTTTCCCACAAGTGTTACAAATCCTGCCTTGAAATTTGTCTCTTGTTGCATTGATTTTCCTTTCTGTTTTTTATAAATAAACCTCTGAGTAAATTCCTCAGAGGTTATTAAGCTGTCTTTTATATTCTGCAAGAACTTCTTTTTGAATATCCTCCCTCAATTTTTTATCTAAGGGATAAGCTGTATCAATAAATTCCCCATTTGGAAGTTTGCGTGAGGGCATTGCCACAAAAAGTCCATCTTTTCCTTTAATAATTTTTAGTCCGTGAATTCTGAATTGATTGTCAAATGTTATTGTTACCCATGCCTTAAATCTTTCTTTTCCTTCAACTCTTTTTACTTTTATCTCTGAGATTCTCAACCTGCTCCTCCTTAAAGAGATTTTCCATCAGTTGGTTGAGCAATATAAATGGTTCCTTTCCCTTGTAAATGTTTTTTTAGCTTTTCTGCCTCTTTTTTACTTTCTGATAAAGCAAATACAGTAGAGCCACTTCCTGACATTAAAGCTCCTTTTGCCCCCCTTTTTATAAGCTCTTTTTTAATCTCTCCTATTAAAGGATACTCTTCAATCACCACCTCCTCTAATCTGTTGTATAAAATCTCCCTTATCCCTTTAAGTTGCTCTTTTTCTATTCCTTTTTTAAGATTTTCAATTTTCAATCTGCTCTCTTTTATTTTTCCCTTTTGAAAATTTTGACCTATTTGTGAGTAAGCCCAGGAGGTAGAAATTTTAATATTTGGATATACAAGAACTACCCATCCTTCTTTAAGAGATGGAAGGGGATATATTTTTTCTCCTTTGCCTTTTAAAAGTGCTGTTCCTCTCATAACACAAAAGGGAACATCTGTTCCAATTTTAGAGGAGATAGCAAGAAGTGAAGAAAGAGAAATTTTAGCATCAAAAAGTTCATTAAGCGCTAAAAGAGTAGTGGCAGCATCACTGCTTCCTCCTCCAAGTCCTGCTCCCAGAGGTATTTTCTTTTTCAAAATTACCCTTACTCCAGGAGAAATTCCTGTGAAGTCAAAAAAAAGCTTTACCGCTTTATATACAAGATTTTCTTTCTCTTCAGATATATCAAGATTTGGGCATACAATTTCAATACCCTTTTTTATTTTTTCAAATGAGAGGATGTCATAAAAGGTTATGGATTGAGCTATAGACTCAATTTCATGATAACCATCCTCTCTTTTCCCGAGCACATCAAGATATAGATTAATCTTTGCTGGTGCTTTTAAAGTGATAGTTTTCATTGGAGCTTTATCTTATTCGCATTCACTGTATCCACAGGATTTACAAACAAAACATCCTCCTTCATATTCAATAGTGCTTGACCCACATTCAGGACAGGCTCCTATTTTCCTTTTTTTTAAGCTTTTCTCTGGTTTTTCTTCGCTAATTATTCTTCGAGAAGGTGTTTTTTTCCCTTCAGGGAAAAAATCTGTCCTTATCTTTTCTTCTATGTACATTTCTATGGCTTTTCCTACGGCATCAGCGCAGGAAAGAATTTTGTTTTTACCAAGTCCCCAGGGTCTATCACAGCTTATACCCTTTAGTTGTTTTACAACAAGAGACCAGGGAATTCCTGAGCGAAGGGCAAGAGAGGCAAGTCTTCCTATAGCTTCTGTCTGAGATGCAGCACACCCACCGCTTTTGCCAAGTTGAGCAAACACTTCAAAGGGTTCTCCTTTTTCATCTTCGGTTATAGTAACATAAAGATCACCGCATCCTGTTCTTATCTCTCGCGTCATTCCATAGGTTACCTTGGGTCTTGGTCGTGGAGCAAGTGCTTTTTCCTCTTTCTTACCTGCATTTAGAACCTGTTCCTTTCTGCTTTTGTCCCGATAAATGGTTATTCCTTTACAGCCAAGTTTCCAAGCAAGTAAAAATGCATCTTTTACCTCGCTTTTTGTGGTGTGATCTGGCATGTTAATAGTTTTTGAGACAGCATTATCGGTATACTTCTGGAAAACAGCCTGCATTTTTACATGGTCCTGATAGGATATGTCAAGAGCGGTTACAAATACTTTCTTTATCTCCTCTGGTATTTCAGCAATATTTTGACAGCTACCCTTGTTTTCTGCTATTTTCTCCATAAGTTTTCGAGAATAAAATCCTTTTTCCCTTGCGACTTTTTCAAATTCAGAGTTTATGTATAAGAGCTTTTCTCCTTCAAGAACATGTTTGTAGTAAACAAGACTGAAAATGGGTTCAATTCCTGAAGAGCAGTCTGCAATCATTGATATGCTGCCTGTGGGAGCAATGGTTGTGGTTGTGGCATTTCTTACTTTTATTCCCTTTTTATCCCATATGCTTCCCTTAAAATTGGGGAAAGTTCCTCTTTTTTTAGCAAGTTCTGCTGATGCTTTTTTCGATTCTTCCTGAATGAAATTCATCACTTTCTCAGCAAGATTTAAGGCTTTTTTTGAATTGTAGGGTATGTTAAGTTTCACCAGCATATCAGCAAAACCCATTACTCCAAGTCCTATTTTTCTATTTTCTTTTGTATTTTTTTCAATCTGGGGAAGAGGATATTTATTTGCGTCAATGACATTATCAAGGAAATGAACTGCTGTATGGACCACGCTTTTTAATTTTTCCCAGTCCACCTTACCTTCCTTCACCATTTTAGAAAGATTTATTGAACCTAAATTACAGGATTCATAGGGAAGTAAAGGTTGTTCTCCACAGGGATTTGTCGCCTCTATTTTTCCTATGTGAGGGGTGGGATTGAACTGATTTATTCTATCAATAAAGATAAGTCCTGGTTCACCGTTTTTCCAGGCCATTTCAGCTATCTTATCAAGGACCTCTGCTGCATTGAGTCTTCCTGTCACCTCACCTGTTCTTGGATCTACAAGTTCATAATCCTCTCCTTTTTGAGCAGCTTCCATGAAGTTATCCGTTACTGCTACTGAAATGTTGAAATTTCTCACCTCTCCTTCTTTTTCCTTGCAGGTTATAAATTCCATAATGTCAGGATGACTCACATCAAGGATGCCCATATTAGCCCCGCGTCTTCTCCCACCCTGCTTTATGGCCTCAGTTGAAGCATCAAAGACTTTCATAAAAGAGACAGGACCACTTGCAACTCCTGAGGTTGTTCCTACAGGACTTCCCTTGGGTCTTATTCTGCTGAAGGAAAATCCTGTTCCTCCACCTGATTTGTGAATTAAAGCAGAGTATTTTATTGCTTCATAAATTGATTCAATGGAATCATCCACTGGAAGGACAAAACAGGCAGAAAGTTGTTGAAGGGGTGTTCCGGCATTCATGAGAGTGGGGGAGTTGGGTAAAAATTCCAGAGAAGCCATAAGTCTGTAGAATTTTTCCTCTGTTCTCTTTACCCCGTCTTTATCTTCCCCATATTTTCCGTCAGCAGAGGCTATGTTGGAGGCCACTCTTTTAAACATCTGTTCGGGTGTCTCCACAATATTTCCCTCTTTATCTTTACGGAGGTATCTTTTTTTTAACACCGTTAAGGCATTTTCTGAAAGATTTGATTTTTCTGATTTTCGACTCATTTTAAACCCCTATTTTATACTTTTCTTTACAATTTCAGCTACTTTTTTCCCTGAGAGAAGCATTCCACCAAAAATAGGTCCCATTCTTGGAGCTCCAAACACAGCGTTGGCAGCCATTCCTGCAACATAAAGTCCTGGATAAACCTCTTTTGTACAATCTATTATAGCCTCCTCACCTCTTTCTGCCCACATAGGTCCTTCGCCAATTATTTTCCCTGTAGGAGTTTCTAATTTGATACCCCCCCTTTTTTCTATTTTTTTCACCACTTCACATTCATGGCCTGTTGCATCTATTACTGCCTTGCAACTTATAGCTACAGGGTCAACATGAAGAGATGCTATTCTTACAGCTTCCCAGTTAATAACAAGACCTTTCACTTTACCTTCTTTTATTACAAGATCCTCCACTCCCATAAGATTAAATATTTTTGCTCCCACTTTTAAGGTCTTTGCTGTTAGCAGAGAAATAGCTTCAAGTGAATTTGCCACATAGTATCCTTCTTTGTATTGAAAGTAAGAAATTCCCATCTCTTCTAATATGTGTTTTGCAGGTTCCTGGACCACTATTTTATTAAACATTATTCCTCCCCCGGGCATTCCTCCACCCACTCTGAGATTTTTTTCAAAAATTGTTACTTTTACTCCTTCTTTTGCAAGATAATATCCGGCAGTTAGCCCTGCAGGTCCTGCTCCTGCAATTGCCACATCACATTTTAAATTATCTTTTAATTCTTTTAAGAAAGTATCTATAATTGCTTCTGATATTGTCACCTCATCAAGTCTCATTTATACCTCCTCCTTTTTTTATCTTATAACTTTCTCAATCCATCCTCCCCCAAGAACAGTATCTTCTCTATAAAAAACAGCTGCCTGTCCAGGGGTGATAGCCCACTGGGGATGGAGAAAATCCACCCTCCATTTTCCTTCTGTAACTTTATAAATATAAGCAAGGGATTCAGGGTGTTGAGATCTTATCTTTACTCTGGCATAAAAAGGTTTCTCAGGTTCCTGTATGCTTACCCAGTTTACCTTTGATACCTGCATACTGTGGGTATACACATCTTCTCTTGTGCCAATGGTAATAATATTTTTTTTCTTGTCTATGTCCACAACATAAAAGGGTTCTTCTCTTCCTCCTGCCAGGCCTTTTCTCTGACCAATGGTGAAAAGATGTATTCCCTTGTGTCTTCCCACAATTTTTCCTTCTCTGTCCACTATGAAACCTTCGCTGAAAGGAGAAATTCCTTTTTTTTTAAAGAAATTTTTTAAAAATTCATTATAGTTTTTCTGACTGATAAAGCAAACTTCCTGACTTTCCTTTTTTTCATGCACAGGTAAATTGTTTTCTGCTGCTATCTGGCGCACCTCTTCCTTTGTAAGGTCAGAAAGAGGAAAAATGGTATGAGAGAGTTGCCTCTGGGATAAGGAAAAGAGAAAATAAGATTGCTCCTTTTTAGGGTCCTTCCCTTTTTTAAGGCAATATCTTTTAGTTGAGGGGTTAAATTCCACTTTTGCATAGTGCCCGGTGGCGATAAAAAAGACACCAAACTCCTTTGCTTTTTTAAGTAAAATACCGAATTTAATTTTTTCATTACAGACGATACAGGGATTGGGAGTTCGACCATTAAGATACTCCCAGCAAAAATATTCCACAACCTCCTTCTCAAACTCCTTTTTAAGGTTAAGAACATAAAGGGGAATGGACAATTTCCGAGCTACTCTGCGAGCATCCTCTGTGTCAGATAAGTTGCAGCATCTCCCCCCTTCCTCCCATAACCTCATATTTATACCAATCACCTCATATCCACGGCTTTTTAAAAGGTGGGCAGCTGTTGAGCTATCTACTCCTCCACTCATAGCAACAAGGACCCTTTTCTTATTCAAAGAGCATCACCTCAAAATTTGAAAGCTTAAGTTAAAAAATAATCTCAATAGCTCTATAAGGGCAGGCTTGGACACAAATCCCGCAAGCTATGCATTTTTCATCATTAAAAGAAACAACCCTTTCTTTTTCTTCCACATTAAAAGCCCCCGCAGGGCATAAAGGAACACAGACTGTGCAATGGTTGCATTTTTCAGGATTCCACTTGATTTCCTGTATCAGGGGTTTGACCTCAACCCCTATTTTTTTAAGGTAACCTATACCTTTTTCTATAGCCTCTTTTTTTCCGCTCACCTCAAGATCCAATCTTCCTTCCTCGTAAGGTGTAATCTTTGCTTTTATGATGTTGACCACAAGATCATAATCTTTAACAAGCCTGTAGGTTATAGGTTCTCTTACAAGATGTCGGGGAAATTTTAAAGCTAATTTCTTTTTTAAAACACTCATTTAATCCTCCATGAGAAAATCCTCATCTCTTTTGATCTGCCGCTTTTTCTCCCACTCACAAAGGTCTTTAAGAGTTGTTGTTCTTAAGACCTCTTTTATTTTTGCGTCCAGCTTTTTCCAGAAAAGATGTGCAACGCAATTTTTTGTTTTTTTGCAACTTTCTGGATTTTCCACACAAAAAACCGGTGTTATAGTATCCTCCAGGGCTGAGAGAATTTCGATTATTTTTATATTTTCAGGTCTTCTGGCAAGAATAAATCCTCCTCCAACACCTTTTATACTTCGGACAAGTCTTGCTTTATTTAAACGGTTTAAAATTTGCTCCATATAGGAAAAAGATACGTTCTGTGATTGAGAAATACTCTTTACGGAAAGGGGGAAAGATCCGTAATTTTTAGCAAGCTCTACCATAGCTCTTAGTCCATATCTTCCTTTTGTGGAGACTTTCATTTTATTTTCACAAGGGTTTCAATTGTTTAAAGATTAGGAAAATAAAGAGGATTTGTCAAGCATTTTTTAAAGTTTTGCATTTTAAAGAGGGAAGACGATTAATGGATGCTGCTATTTCCTGACGTCGGGGAAGAGCGTATTCCCCAGATTTTATCCTGAAAAGAGTATCAATTTCTCCTTTTTTAATTTTTTCTTCAACGATATCAAGGGATTTTCTTAAAGAAATATTTTCGTTAAAAATATTTTTTGCCATGTAGTAAATTATATCTCCTATACTTTTTACCTGAGCCTCTTCTACTATTTGTTCTACACAGCTTAGATCAATAACTTCTTTTCCAAAGATAAGTTTTTCCTTTCCTCTCGTTTTGATATTTACTTTCCCTGCTTTATATGGATTAAAGCTTTCCTTAAGGGGAAATCTTTCCTTTACTTTGCCGAAGCTTTCTCCTCCTTCAAATCGGCGGGAAGTTCTGTGTTTTTTTGCGATAGTTCTTGCTTTCTCTGAGACATCAAATACTCTGTAACTATCAAGCATAATTACCGTATCTGCTACATCAAAGTAGTCCCCTGAGCCTCCCATAACAAGGATAGTCGAAACTTTGAGATCTCTGTAGAGAAGCTTTATCTTATCAATCAAGGGAGTGATTGGCTCTTTTTCTTTTACTACAAGCTCCTGCATCCTCTCGTCTCTAATCATAAAATTTGTTGCTGAGGTATCTTCATCTATAAGCAGAAGACTCGTCCCTGCTTCCAGAGCCTCAATGATATTTGCTGCTTGTGAGGTGCTACCTGATGCATTTTTTGTGGAAAAGGAGGTTGTATCTTCTCCAAATGGAAGATGATTAATAAAAGGGGATATGTCCACATTACTTATAAACCTGCCATCCTCTGCTCTTATTTTAACAGCATCTTCTACTGTAACCACCCACTCTCTTCCGTCTCCGGGAATATGATTGTAACACCCTGCTGCAAGGGCATTTAGCAAGGTTGACTTTCCATGATACCCTCCTCCCACAATGAGGGTTATTCCTTGTGGGATTCCCATACCCTTTATTGTACCAGAATTTGGAAGGTTAAAAGTTACCTCAAGTGAAGGTGGAGAGGTAAAGGGGATTACTTTCTCACTTAAAAGGGGTCTTTCATCCACTCCACTTGCGCGGGGAAGATGAGAGTTGTTTCCGACAAAAGCCACAAGTCCTCTTTCTTTAAGGTGATCTCTTATATATTGTGCGTCCTCTACTGTATAGATGTGTCTTTCAAGCTCCTTGCAAGAGATTTTTTCATGAAAGAGAGAATTTTTAACGATTAAAGGAACTTCTTTAAAAAACATTTCCTCTGCTTCTTTTCCCAGAATTTTTCTTCCCCTTGCTGGAAGACCTACAAAAAATCTTACCTCTACAAACTCTTCATTTACCTTCATACAGGTTCTCTCAAGGACTTTTTGGCTGCAGGGGAGGATGGTTATTTTTCCACTTTTCCCGCTTCCTCTTTTCCCTTTTGCAACCTGATGAATATTTTTTGCAAAGCAGCGGGTAAGGTAATCTTCCAGGGCTATTTTTCTTATTCTGTTTTTAAAAAGGCGAGGGGGTATTTTTGCATTCCTTTGCTTCACTCTAACTCTTACTCTGCTTGGTGGGGCATAAGGGTCCTGTTGAACATGGTCTATATAAAGGCAAAATTCGGGGAATTCATATGCTCCCTCAATTTGTTTGTATGCTCTGTATCCTTTTCCTTCTATCTTTTTTAAGATGAGGAATAAACTTTTTGCCCATCTCATTCTGTTAGTATTCGATTCCTCCCCTTGCCTTTATTTTGCTGTTATAGGGATGTTTTATTTTTTTTACCTCTGTTACAAGGTCCGCCATACAAATTATACTTTGAAGTGCTTTGCGTCCTGTTAAAATGAGCTCAAGAGAGGATGGTTTTTCTTTTAAAAAATCTAAAATTTCTTTTTCTTCTATAAAACCATAATGTAAAGCTACATTTATCTCATCCATTATGAGAAGGTCATATCTTTCTTTTTCTATAATCCCTTTTATTTTGTTAAGAAAATCCTTTGCTTCTTTTTTTATGTTATCTTTGTTTCCAACTGGTTTGCCGGTTATAAGTTTTTTCCCGTACTCTTCTCCCCAGAAAATAACCTTTGCTCCAAGCTTTTTTAGAATTTCCATTTCTCCTGATGTTCTCTCTCCTTTAAGCCAGAAAACAACCATAATCCTCCATCCCCTCCCCATAGCTCTTATTGCCTGGCCTATGGCTGCAGTTGTTTTACCTTTTCCATTTCCAGTATAAACCTGAATTAATCCCTTTTTCATAATTTTATAAATCACCTTTCCGATTTTTGATTGGTCAGGCAGCTATATTAATTTTAGCAAAATAGAAAGGAGGGGTATAGTTGGATCCAACAAAGATTGCCTCTTTTCCTATTCCCCTTATGTTACTTAAAAGTTCGTATACATTACCTGTAGCCATAACATCTTTAATTCTACCTTTTATTTTCCCGTTTTCTACTTTGAATCCCAGGTCAAGATTTACAGAAAACTCTCCCATAAGAACATTGCTCTGTCCTGCTCCAATCACCTGGTCAACAATTAATCCTTCTTTTATATCTTTAATCATCTCCTCCAGGGAAAACTCACCTGGGGATATTATAAAGTTGGTAGTGGAGGGAGAGGGAAGGCTGTCGTAATCTCTTGCAGCGTTTGCTGTAGTTTTTGTTTTCATAAGTCCTGCAGTTTGGAGGTCATAAATGAAGTTTTTTAAAACGCCGTTTTTAATTATAAAAGTTTTACGGGAAGGAACACCTTCTCCATCTACAGGGGAGGAAGCCCTTGCATAGGGAAACGTGGCATCATCCACAATAGTAAGGTCAGGTGATACTATTTTCTGGTTGAGTTTTAAAAAAAGAGGAGAAACTTTTTTGTGGACAAACTTCCCATTTATACCTCTTTTCAGAGGACTGAAGATAGCAGGCATAGCCTTGGAAGTAAAAATAACAGGATACACTCCTTTTTCAATAGTGGCTCTCTTTTGAGATAATTTTATTTTATCCACGATTTTTTGAACAAGTATCTCTGACCAGTCATGATATTTACAGCTTGAATTTTCCTCTCCCACTCCTAAGAAATCCCCCTCTTGAGCCTGGAAGGCATAGATGAAGAAGGAGTAGAAGGTTTTCTCGTAGCTGAAAGATAGCCCGGCACTATTTAAAATAGAAATTTTGACAATTGTTTTATCTATTTCAGCTTCACATTGCAGATGAGGGAATTCTTTTAAAATGGCCTTAATTGTTCTTTCCCCTTCGTCAATCATTTTTTCTACGGGAAGTGAAAGGATGTCAGGGTCAAAACATTTTACCTTGGGGATTTTAGAAGAGGAAGGGGGAAACTTAAAAAAAGCATTTTCTCCTATAGAACTTGAGGATATTGCCGATTTTACTAAGAAATCTGCGTCTTCTTTATTTGTGATGCTGGAAAATCCTATTTTGCCATTTTTTATCACCCGAAGTCCTATTCCTTCCCCGAAGGAGTTATCAAGGGATTTTAAACGGTTAGATTGAAAACTAACCGTTGTATTTTGAAATTCTTCTCTGTAAACTTCTGCTTCCTCAGCTTCACAAAGAGCTTTCTCTAAAATTTTTTTCACTCTATCTGCCTCCTACCACAAGTTCCCTTATCCGAATATGAGGACCTCCTGTGGATACAGGGAGAGGTGATTGACCGTCTTTACCACATCCTCCCGGTCCTGTAAACAAAACAAGATCATTTCCTATAGCATCAATTTTTGAAAGTGTGGTAAAGATATTGCCGGTTAAATTAAAATCTCTTATTCTTTTTCCCAGCTTCCCATTTTTTATTATGTAACCTTCCTCAGGTGCGAAAGTGAACATTTCAAGGTTTGTCTGGCCTCCTCTAAATCCTCTTGCGTATATTCCCTCTTTTACTTCAGAGATTATCTCTTCTTTACTTTTCTCTCCTTTTTCTATATAGGTGTTACTCATTCTTACTATAGGTGGATACTCATAGCTTATAGCTCGAGCATTACCTGTTGGTTTTTCTCCCATCTTTGCCGCAGTCTCTCTTGAGTGAAGTCTCCCTACAAGTTTTCCTTCTTTTATAAGGTAGGTTTTCCCAGCTGGAACTCCCTCATCATCGTAAAGATAAAATCCCCCTTCTCCTGGAATGGTGGGTTGATCAACAATATTAAGGATTTCACCTCCAAAACGCCGGCCTAATTTCATTATCTGAAGAAGACGTTCATTTTCAAAGAGAAAATCTGCCTCAGAAAGATGTCCGAAAGCCTCATGAGCAAAAACACCACTTAGTTCAGGGTCTATAACCACAGTATATCTTCCTCCTTTGGCAGGTTCTGCGTCAAGGAGCTGAATTGCTCTTTTAACTGCTCTTTCTGCTTTTTCTTCCTGATTTTCTACGAGCTCATATCCCCCCACTCCTCCCACACCTTCATGGGCAGACTGTATGTTTCCTCCTTTTCTTGCGATAGAGGCCATCCCTAAGAGAGTGTAAAAGATCTCCTGCTGAATATAGGTTCCTTCAGAATTGGCAAAATATTTGACAAGATAAAGGTCAACATACCTCAGATCCGAGGTCTGAATTTCCGGTGCAGAGAGAAGTATTTTATTGTAATGGGAAGAAAGCCTGTATTTTTCTTCAAGGTCAATTTTGCGGGGGTCTTTTTTACAGCTTCCAGGTATGATTTTCTGGACTGGAGTAACAGGTGCAAGAATAACAGGGTCCCCTTTTGGGAGCAAAGATTGCTTTAAAGTCAGGTCAAGATAAAAGGGGAGATTATCCAGATTGTTGAAGGAGGAAAACCCCCATCCTGCCTTTCCTTTAATTCTTACGCATCCACCTTTTTCTTTAGAGGTTCCTATTGCCTCAAGCTCTTTTCCTACCCAATGTATGTAGGTTGTTACTCTTTCTTCCCACCTTATTTCTGCATACTCTGCCTTAATCTTGTTTAAGCAGGAAAGAAGATGAGTTTTCATTTTGAGGAAGCTTTCTCCATTATTTCCTCAGGTATATCAAAATTAGCATACACATTTTGCACCTCCTCCATTTCCTCAAGAGCATCCATTAATTTCAACATTTGTATGGCCTCTTTCTCTTCCAGAGGAACGACAGTTTGAGGAACCATGGTGAGTTCTAAAAGGTCAGGTTTCAGTCCTGCTTCTTTAATTTTCTCTTTGACCTTTCCAAATTCTTCAGGAGGGAATATTATCTCCATGGTGTTTTCATCTTCTTTGATATCTTCCGCTCCTATTTCAATTGCAAGCTCCATAATTTTATCCTCATCGATATTTCTCTTATCAAATACAACAGAACCTTTTCTTTCAAAAAGCCAGCTTACGCAACCAGTTTCTCCCATGTGCCCCCCATTGCTGGTCAATATATGCCTTATTTCAGAGATAACTCTTCTTTTATTGTCAGTCACAGCCTCAATTAAAAGAGCAACTCCACCCGGTCCATATCCTTCACAGGTTATCTGCTCATAACTCACTCCAGGAAGCTCCCCTGTTCCCCTTTTTATAGCTTTTGTTATATTTTCCTTGGGCATTCCAGCTTCCTGTGCTTTTTCCACGGCCATACGAAGTGCTGGATTTTTGTCAATATCACCCCCTCCCTGCTTTGCCTCTATTGTTATTTTTCGAGCCAGCTTACTGAAAAGTTTTCCCTTCTGAGCGTCCTTTTTTGCTTTTTTGTGTTTTATACTGCTCCACTTAGAATGTCCTGACAAGCTACTCACCCCTTTTTATTATTTTTTGAATTTAAATTTAGCAAAAATTAAGATACTGTCAATTAATTTCGAATAAAAATTCAAATAAAAAAAGGGAGAGGGTAACCCTCTCCCTTTTTAAGGTTGAACTTTATTAGTACTCAGGTGGGTAGGGGGGAGTTTTCTTTTCCTCTTTCTCTGGAATCTCTGCCACAAGAGCATCAGTTGTCAGAATGAGAGAGGCTACACTTGCAGCATTTTCTATAGTTGTCCTTACAACTTTTGCAGGATCAATTACACCACTTTCTATAAGGTCCTCATATTTACCGATTTCCGCATTGAATCCTTCAGAACCTTTCCTTCTGAGAACCTCTTCCACTACCACTCCACCCTCAAGACCAGCATTTTCAGCAATTTTGCGCAAAGGCTCTTTTAAAGCCTCTTTTATTATCCTTATCCCTATCTGCTCATCCTCAAACTCACCTTTTAATTTTTCAACTGCTGGGATACATCTTAACAGGGCAACTCCTCCTCCAGGGACTATTCCTTCTTCTACTGCAGCTCTTGTAGCAGCAACGGCGTCTTCTATTCTTGCTTTGTTGGTCTTCATCTCAGCTTCAGTTGCCGCACCCACATTAATTACAGCAACTCCTCCAGAAAGCTTGGCAAGTCTTTCCTCAAGTTTTTCTCTGTCATAGTCAGAGTCGGTCTCTTCTATTTGGAGTTTTATCTGCTTAATTCTGTCCTCAATTTTCTGTTTATCACCCTGACCCTCTATTATTGTTGTCTCCTCATTGGTTATGCGGACTCTTTTGGCTCTACCAAGCATGGATATATCCACATTCTCCAGTTTCAATCCAAGATCTTCTGAGACTACCTGTCCACCGGTCAAAATGGCAATATCCTCCAGCATAGCTTTTCTTCTATCCCCAAAACCTGGAGCCTTAACGGCAGCACATTTTAAAGTTCCCCTTATCTTGTTTACCACAAGTGTGGCAAGAGCCTCTCCCTCTACATCCTCTGCAACCAAAAGGAAGGATTTACCTGTGTTGGCAACTTTCTCAAGTAGAGGCAAGAGGTCTTTCATATTACTTACTTTTTTGTCATGAAGGAGAATATAAGGTTCCTCCAGAACAACTTCCATCTTCTCAGGATTGGTTATAAAGTAAGGAGATATGTAACCCCGGTCAAACTGCATTCCTTCCACAAACTCCACATTGGTCTCTGCAGTTTTACCTTCTTCAATAGTGATTACACCATTTTCTCCCACTTTTTCCATAGCATCTGCAATTAACTCTCCTATTGTGGGATCGTTGGAAGCTGCAACAGTTGCCACCTGAGCAATTGATTTTTTATCCTTCACGGGTCTGCTCATTTTCTTTATCTCTTCCACCACAGTTTTAACAGCCTTTTCCATTCCTCTTCTAAGATGAGTGGGATTCACCCCTGCAATCACATTTTTCATACCCTGATGGACTATATATTGAGTTAAAAGGGTAGCTGTAGTTGTTCCGTCACCTGCCACATCTTTTGTTTTTTCTGCTACTTCCTTTACAAGCTGAGCTCCCATATTCTCGTAAGGATCCTCAAGTTCTATTTCTTTTGCTACTGTTACTCCATCATCGGTAACAGTAGGTGAACCAAAACTCTTGGCCAAAGCAACATTTTGCCCTTTTGGACCAAGAGTGATAGTTACTGTGTTGGCTAATTTATCAAGACCTCTTATGAGGGCTTGTTTTGCCTCTGAACCAAACACAATTTGCTTTGAAGCCATCTCTTACACCTCCTTTTTCTCTCTTTATTTTTGTTTATTTTTTAATCTATTTTTCTAAGACAGCCAGGACATCATCTTCTCCAAGCACAAGGTACTCCTCGCCGTCTATTTTTACCTCTGTTCCCCCGTATTTTGCGAATATAACTATGTCACCTTTTTTTACTCCCTTAAAATCAGGACCTACTGCTATGACTTCTCCCTGCTGCGGTTTCTCTTTGGTTGCTGTTTCAGGAAGGTAAATTCCTCCCTGTGTCTTTTCCTCTTGTTTTTGGGGTTTTACTACTATTCTTTCGCCCAAGGGCCTTATGTTCATTTTACACCTCCTTTTTCTGATTTATGTCATTTTTATATTATTTTTAATGCTGATTTAAAATTATATTTTAAAGAAGGGGAGTGTCAACCCCCCATTATTACTGTAACTTACTTATTTTTATATATTAAAATAAAAGTTTTTTCGTAAATTTCAACCTAAGGGGATAAGGATACTTGATTCTATTGAAAAAAAAGGTTAAAATAAAAACCATTTAGCAATGTTCTTGAACTTGATACCACATAAATATATAAATGTAGGGAGGATTGTATGGGTTATAAAATATTAGAAAAAAGGCTGCTCGGTCCTGACTCTGTTCTTTTTGAGGTGGAAGCTCCTCATGTTGCAAGATCTGCAAAACCCGGACAATTTGTGATTTTAAGAGCCCACGATAGAGGAGAAAGGATTCCTCTCACTATTGCTAATACTGACGGGAAAAAGAAGGTTACGGTTATATTCCAGGTAGTGGGAAAAACTACAAAATATCTTTCTTCCTTAGATGTCGGTGATGAGATAAAGGATTTCTTAGGTCCTCTGGGAACACCTACAGAGATTGAAAATTTTGGAAAGGTGGCAGCTTTGGGAGGAGGATTTGGTACGGCTGTCCTTTACCCCCTTGTAAGGGCTTTAAAGGATGCAGGTAATTTTGTAATAGTAATTAACGGTGCAAGAAATAAAAGCCTTCTTATTCTGGAAAATGAACTTAAAGATTTAAGTGATGAGTACTATGTGACAACTGATGATGGATCCAAGGGATTTAAAGGTTTTGTTACCGATTTTTTGAAAAAGCTTATCGAAGAGGAGAAAAGAAAAATAGATAGAGTTTTTGCTGTGGGACCTGTTCCTATGATGAAGGCAGTTGCAGATCTTACAAAGAAACATGGTATAAAAACCATTGTGAGTTTGAATCCTATAATGGTTGATGGGACAGGAATGTGTGGGGCATGTAGGGTTGAAGTTGGAGGTGAAACAAAATTTGCCTGTGTAGATGGACCGGAGTTTGATGCTCACAAGGTGAATTTTGATCTTCTGGCAAAAAGACTTCAGATGTATAAAAAAGAAGAAGAGCTCTCTCTTTTAAAAATGATTGAGGCAAAAAAGGAGGGTTAAGGTGAGTGATAAAAAATTGCTTTTGAAAAAGACTCCCATGAGAAAACAGGACCCTTCACAGAGAGTGAAAAATTTCTTTGAAGTTGCCCTTGGTTACACACCCGAGGAGGCATTAAAAGAGGCAAAAAGATGTCTGGAGTGCAAAAAACCTTCCTGTGTAAAAGGATGCCCCGTAGAAATTGATATACCAGGATTTATTAAAAAAATAAAGGAGGAAGATTTTTTGGGAGCAGCAGTTGTTATCAAAGAAAACAATCCCCTTCCGGCAGTTTGTGGAAGGGTTTGTCCTCAAGAAGATCAGTGTGAAAAAACGTGTGTTCTTTCTCGAAAGGGGGAGTCTGTTGCTATTGGAAGATTGGAAAGATTTGTTGCTGATTTTGAAGCAAGAGAGAAAAAGAGTTTTTCTCCCAGCTTAAAGTCCTTTTCAAAATCTGGAAAAAAGGTGGCTGTGGTTGGCTCAGGTCCTGCTTCCCTTGTTTGTGCAAGTGAACTTGCTAAAAAGGGTTACAGGGTTACAATTTTTGAGTCCTTACATGAGCCAGGAGGAGTTCTTGTTTATGGGATTCCGGAGTTCAGGTTGCCCAAGGAGATAGTAAGAAGGGAGGTAGAGTATATTAAGTCTCTGGGAGTGGAAATTATAACAAACTTTTTTGTCGGAAAGACAAGGACAGTTGATGAATTAATGAAAGAAGATGGGTATGAAGCTGTTTTTATAGGCACAGGTGCAGGTCTTCCAAGATTCATGCATATCCCGGGTGAAAATCTTCTGGGAATTTATTCTGCAAATGAGTTTTTAACCCGGATGAATTTGATGAAGGCTTTTATGTTTCCAGAGTATGATACACCGGTTAAAGTGGGAGAGAGGGTAGGGGTAATCGGTGGGGGAAATGTTGCCATGGACTCTGCAAGGGTTGCTCTGAGGGCAGGTGCAAAGAAGGTTACAGTTTTTTACAGGAGAACAAGAAATGAAATGCCGGCAAGAATTGAAGAAATAGAAAATGCCGAGGAGGAAGGGATTGAATTTATGTTTCTTGTGGCACCTGTTGAGTATGTGGGTGATGAGAGAGGGTGGGTTAAAGAGGCAAAGCTTATAAGAATGAGACTCGGGGAACCGGACTCGTCAGGAAGAAGAAGACCTTTGCCTGTAGAGGGCTCTGAATTTTTGGTCCCTGTTGATACAGTGGTCGTAGCTATTGGACAGGTGCCCTCTCCCATGATTGCCAGGACTACTCCTGGACTTGAGATAAATCCTAAGTGGGGAACGATACTTGTCAATCAGGAGACCTGCGCAACAACAAAAGAGGGAGTTTTTGCAGGAGGAGATGTAACAACAGGAGCTGCAACTGTTATTCTGGCAGCAGGTGCAGGTAAAAAAGCAGCAAAGTATATAGATTATTATTTACAGAATAAAAATAAGGAAAATATATGGGAAAAGCTGAGAAATAATGGTCTTGATGTGGTTGCTTGACAATGTTTTTCTCTTTCTTTACAATAAAATTCTAAGTTTTCCTGAACAGATGGAAAAAGGTATGGTAGCGCAAAAGGATAAAGAGAAAATAGATAAGATTATTGAAAAGTATAAAAACGAGAAAGGTCCTTTTATCTCCATACTTCAGGAGTTGCAGGATACCTTCGGTTATCTTCCCAGAGATGTTCTTTCCTACCTTTCTTTTAGACTGAGAGTTCCTGAAAGTAAGATCTGGGGAGTTGTTACTTTTTATTCCCAGTTTTATCTTGAACCAAGAGGAAAAAATACTGTAAAGGTCTGTCTTGGCACAGCCTGTCATGTTAAAGGAGCAGGTAAGATTCTTGACAGGTTAAGAAAGGTTTTAGGGATAAAAGAAGGTCAAACCACAAAGGATTTAAAATTTAGCTTAGAGACTGTTCGCTGTCTTGGAACCTGTTTTTTAGCGCCTGTTATAATGATTAATAAGGATTATTTTGGAAGGCTTACCCCGGATAGAGTGGAGCAGATAATAAACCAATATAGATAATTAGGTAAAAATTTTAGTTTTTTAAGGATAATATCTATGGCTGAACTTTCCAGTTTAAAAGACCTTAAATCCTATCGGAAGTATCTCTGTGAGAAAAAAGATAAAACTAAAAAGATAGTAAGGATATGCATGACAGGCTGCAGGGCATTTGGTGCAGGGGAAATAAAAGAGAAGCTTGAGGAAGAAGTTGAAGCTTTAAAGTTAAAAAATGTAGAAATTGTTCCCACGGGATGCCAGGGCTTTTGTGCTCAGGCTCCTGTAATGACGATAGACCCTTTTGACATTTTTTATGGAAGAGTAAGTCTGTTAGATGTAAAGGAAATTGTCTCTGAAACCCTCATAAAAGGCAAAATAATAGAGCATCTTCTCTATAAAGACCCCTTTTCCAAAAAACCTATTCCCCATACAAGGGATATTCCTTTTTTTAAAGAGCAGTTAAAAATTGTCCTCAGAAGATGCGGAAAAATAAATCCAACAGATATTGATGATTATATTGCAAATGATGGTTACAAAGGACTTGAGAGAATCTTTGAGGAAAATATCCTGCCCGAGAAAGTAATAGAAGAGATTAAATCTTCTGGTCTTCGAGGAAGGGGAGGTGCTGGTTTTCCCACAGGGCTAAAATGGGAATTTGCAAGAAAAGCTTCCGGAAATCCTAAATATATCATATGCAATGCTGATGAAGGAGACCCTGGTGCTTTCATGGACAGGGCAATACTTGAAGGAGATCCTCATTCTGTGATTGAAGGAATGCTTATAGCAGGTTATGCTATTGGAGCAGAAGAAGGTTATGTTTATGTTAGAGCAGAATATCCCATAGCAGTGGAGCATTTGAACATAGCCCTCTGTCAGGCGAAAGAGTTAGGACTTATTGGCAAAAACATTCTTGGCACAGGCTTTTCCTTTGATATAAAAATAAAAAAAGGTGCGGGGGCTTTTGTTTGTGGAGAGGAGACAGCTCTTATTGCCTCTATTGAGGGGAAAAGAGGCATGCCAAGGCCAAGACCTCCTTTTCCTGCACAATCTGGTCTCTGGGGAAAACCAACCTGTATTAACAATGTGGAAACTCTGGCAAATGTTTCCTATATCATCTTTAAAGGAGCAAAAGAATTTGCCAGGGTGGGAACAGAGGAAAGCAAAGGAACAAAAATATTTGCTCTTGCAGGAAAGGTAAAAAATACAGGTCTTGTTGAGGTTCCCATTGGCACAAGTTTGAGAAAGGTGGTGTTTGATATAGGAGGTGGACCTCCTGAGGGAAGGAGATTTAAAGCTGTTCAAATTGGGGGACCTTCCGGTGGATGTGTTCCTGAAAGGTATCTTGACCTTCCCATAGATTATGATTCTTTAAAAAAAGTTGGTGCCATAATGGGTTCGGGGGGAATGGTGGTAATGGATGATAATACCTGTATGGTTGATGTGGCTCGTTTTTTTCTGGAGTTCGTCCAGGATGAGTCCTGTGGGAAATGTGTTCCCTGTAGAATTGGAACAAGAAGAATGCTCGAAATTTTAACCCGTATAACAAAAGGTGAAGGAAAGCCTGAAGATATAGCCCTTTTAGAAGAGCTTGCCAGAACCATTAAAGATGCATCTTTGTGTGGCCTTGGACAGACTGCTCCAAATCCTGTACTTTCTACACTTACTTATTTTAGAGATGAATACAAAGCACACATTGAAGATAAGTCCTGTCCTGCAGGAACTTGCGAGGAGCTTTTTATATCTCCCTGTCAAAATGCCTGTCCTGCAGGGATTGATATTCCTGGATATATTGGGTTAATTGCTCAAGGTAAGTTTCTTGAGGCTTTAGAACTTATTAGAAAAGATAATCCTTTCCCGGCTATATGTGGAAGGGTTTGTCACCACCCTTGTGAATCGAAATGTCGCAGAGGTGAAATAGATGAACCCGTTGCTATAAATGCTCTCAAAAGATTTGTAAGTGACCATGCAAGAGGTAGGGAAAAGCCACCTAAGATTTCTCCATTTGTCTCTTTAAAAAAAGAAAAAATTGCTGTGATTGGCTCAGGTCCTGCAGGTCTTACCTGTGCCCACTATCTTGCAATGTGGGGCTATCCTGTTACCGTTTTTGAGGCTTTGCCTGTTGCAGGAGGAATGTTGAGGGTTGGTATTCCTGATTACAGACTTCCCAAGGATATACTGGAAGAGGAAATATTTTATTCTGTTGAGAGTTTGGGGGTTCGCATTGAAAAGGGTGTGAAGATTGGTAGAGATATAGCATTTGATGAACTTTTTAAGATGGGTTATTCCTGTATCTTTGTAGGAGTTGGATGTCATGTATCTCGGAGACTCAATATAGAGGGAGAGGAAAGTGAGGGGGTATTGGATGGAGTGGAGTTTTTAAAAAAGATAAATTTGGGAGAAAAACTTCGCCTGGATAATAAAAAAGTGGTTGTAATTGGTGGAGGAAATGCTGCTGTTGATGCAGCAAGATCTGCTCTAAGGCTCGGGGCGGGGGAGGTAACCATTCTTTATAGAAGGTCTCCTCAAGAGATGCCCGCCATAAAAAGTGAGGTTACAGCTGCTGAGAAAGAAGGTGTGAAGTTTCATTATCTTGCAGCTCCCTTAAAGATAGTATCCTCTAATGGAAAAATTGAAGGATTGGAATGTATATGTATGAGATTGGGAGAATATGATAAAAGTGGAAGAAGAAAACCTGTTCCTGTTGATGGTTCTGAATTTTTTATCCCGGCT
>DRTT01000077.1 GCA_011372105.1 Candidatus Aerophobota bacterium | reverse complement strand
TTTTTTGTCTTTACCAGAGCTTTCATTAATTTTTTATTTAGAGACTCTCCTTCACAAAATCTATCATTTTTTGAACAGCACCACTGAACTGCTTTGCAGTATTTAAAAGAGCAGGGTGGAAGTTAAACTCCTCAGGTTTGTATCCTTCCTCATCATATCCTCTTGCAAAGTAGTCAATCTTTAAGAGTTTGTTTAATACATCCTCGGGAACAGGCTCATCAATTTGATTGGAAAATTCAATGTGATCTCCCTCAAGAAGAAGTGGTGCGATAAATTTAGGTGGACAGGTAAAGACTATGTCAGCACCTGCAAGTTTCTCAAGATGCCAGCATCTTTTCTCTCCGTTCACAGTGGGACTTATCCTCATGGAGCAAAGAAGCATCTTGGAAGGATAGTCTCCCTCCTTTATTATCTTATAGGCCTTTTTCATTATAGCAATTTCTGCCCATCTTATATCCTCTTCGGAAAGCTCTATACCTTTTTCTTTTGCCTCTTTTTCAAGGTCACCGAGGGAGGTGAACCTTGCACTCATTAAAGTTATGACAGATCTCCAGGTTGTAAGGTCAACTCCATTTTTCTTTGCTATCTCAAGTCCTTCCTTTACGGCATTTGCACATGCTACAAATTGGGGAATCATAAAAGCAAGAGTATTGTTGGTGGGGATTCCTCTTGATGTTAAAACCTTTATAATCTCATATCCTTCCTTTGTTCCCGGGACCTTAATCATAACATTGGGAGATAAGGAGGCAAGCTCCTCTGCCTGCTCCAGCATGAAATCAAAGTCTTCTCTGTCTCTTGGATCAAGCTGGGCAGAAATGTATCCGTACTTATATCCTGAGCTTTCAAATATGGGAAGAAAAAGCTCTGCTCCCTTTCTGACAATTTCCTTATACATTTGCCAGAAAATCTCACCTGGTTTTTTATTTGGGGAAATTCTTTTTACTCTTTTTACAAATCTTCCCCATTCTTCCTTATGGTATGATAAAACATTAAGAGATAAAGGAGGATTTGTTGTTACTCCTCTAAAAAGCGATTTTTCTGGATTTTCAGGGTTATAGAGCCTTGAAAGCTGCTCTTTTATCGTTTCTTTTTTCTCCCTATCTTCTATTGAATCAAGAAGTTCTTTTGACCAAGCCTTGTAAATAAGAGGTGATGAATCCCACCAGATTTCTGCATCAGGGTTAACTTCCTGGAGCTTTTCGAAAATGCTTTTTTTCTGCATTACTGCCTCCTTTGCATATTAAATAATAACTATAACTTTATTTTAGGGTAATTTTATAGATTTTTTCTTTGCTGTCAACAAAAGGGAGGTGTGTGATAGGAGTTGTGGTAACTTGTGGATTTTCTTCTGGCGGGGCCGACGGGACTCGAACCCGCGACCTCCAGATCGACAGTCTGGCATTCTGGCCAACTGAACTACGGCCCCACTCTGGTGGGCGGAACAGGGCTCGAACCTGTGACCTCTGCCGCGTGAAGGCAGCGCTCTCCCAGCTGAGCTATCCGCCCCTCTTACTATTTTAACACTATATCCATTTTTACACAAAAGTCAACGGGTCTAAGTTAAAACCTGTGATGAAAATTTCGTGGGAAGGGCTTTTTTATGGTATTTTTATAACCTTGGTTAGGTCAATTACAACCTCATCTATCTTTCTTTGGTGAGTACCCATCTTAGCATAAAGTCTGTTATTTTTCCACCTATAATTTTGAGACTCACTGGATTCATCAAATTCCTTTATGGAGCAGGATATATCTTCTCACCAAACATTTTCTTACCATAATTTTTATTATACATCCGTACAGTTTTGACCCCAGTTTAAAAGCCGATTATGGTCACGTAGGCTATGTTGTGGGCATGGTCGGATATTCTTTCGAGATTTCTTATTATATCAAGGTAAATAGGACCTGCCTCTGGGCTGCAGATACCCTTTTTTAGTCTCTCAAAATGGTTTTTTTCAAGCTCTCTTTGCATATGATCTACTGTCACTTCAAGGTCAAGCACTTTTCTTGCTAAGTTTTCGTCTTTTGTAGAAAGAACATCTATAGCTTTGATGTAGCTTTCTCTTGCAGCATCAAACATACCTTTCAACTCTTCCAGAGCATTTTTGGAAAAAACTATTTTTTCTCTTTTCATATATTCTGCAAGTTCGGCTATATTATGAGCATGATCTGCCACTCTTTCTATATCCGAAATGGAATGAATTAAAATTGCTATTTCTCTTGACTGACTCTGGGATAAAGAGAGGTTGGATATCTTTGTAAGGTAACTTTCTATAGCATTATCCAGCTCATCAACTGTTTCCTCATTTTTTAACACAGGAAGAACAAATTTTCTTTCCATTGTTAAAAGAGCTTTTTCGCTGTTTTCCAGCATGCTCTTCACGATGTTCGCCATTCGCATAGTTTCTTTTTTTGCCTGACCTATTGCTATTGGGGGAGTATGTAAAAGCTTTTCCTCCAAGAATAAAACTCCCCTGTCCACTTTAGGCTCCTCACCGGGGACTATTTTCTTCACAAGAGCAATTAAAAGTCTTACACAAGGGAGCATGATAAGGGTCATAGTTGTGTTAAACATGGTGTGAGCGTTTGCAATTTGCCTTGGAATTTCTGGAGATGTAAGGGAAACAATTTGAGCAAAATATCCAAGGAAGGGGAAAAATAAAGTCACACCTATCAGGTTAAATAAAAGATGTGACATGGCTGTTCTTTTTGAAGAGAGGGAAGAGCCTATAGAAGCAATAAGTGCTGTGACGCAGGTGCCGATATTAGCTCCAAGAATTATAGGAATTGCAGCATTCAAACTTATAATTTTTTCTTTCCCCATTGCTATGATAAGTCCGGTTGTAGCAGAGGAGCTTTGAATTATGCCTGTAAAAACAGCACCTGCAATTATTCCTAAAAGAGGAATTTTGCCAAAATTTGCAAGAGCTTCAACAAAAAATCTGTTGTCTTTCAAAGGTTTCAGAGCCGAGGACATTGTATTCATTCCCAGAAAAAGGATGCCAAAGCCTAATATAATCTGGCCGGTAAACTTGTGTTTGTCTTTCTTTCCGAGAAAAAAAAGAAAAAATCCAATAGCTATCAAAGGGAAAAACATTTTCCCTATTTTAAAAGAGACTATTTGGGCGGTAACTGTTGTGCCAATTTCAGCACCCAGAACAACACCAACGGCCTGTTCCAGGCTCATTAGACCAGAATTTATCAATCCGATGAGTGTAACGGTGGTAATGGATGAGCTCTGAATTGTGGCTGTAACAATGAGCCCAACAATAACTCCTTTTACAGGTTTATCTGTCAGCTTTTCCAGTATAAACCTTAGCCTGTCTCCTGCTGCTTTTTGCAATCCCCTGCTTAACAGGGATAATCCATAAAGAAATAGTGCCAGGCCACCTGCAACAGTAAAGGCTGTTGATAAATGATTCATGATATTATATAAAGAAAAATAAGATAGGGAGGATATCCTTTTATGCAGCTAATCTTTTTCTCCCCTTTGACCTTCTTCTCTTGATTATCTTTTTCCCACTTCTTGTTTGCATTCTTTTAAGGAAACCATGCCTTTTTTTCTTCTGAATAGAACCTTCCATCTTTTCCTCCCAAACCTTTCATTCAGGGTTAAAAAAATTGATTATTAATTAATATAGAATTTTATAAGAAAGACAAGTTGAGATGTAAAAGATACCTCTGAAAGGGTAGTAGCAATATTTAGGGATTTGTTAAGCTATCATCCAGAATAAGGGAGTTCTTGGTTATGTTATTCGACAGAGCAGATATCAGACTAACTCTTGCACAAGAGTTTATTTTAATTATTATATTATCAAAAAACTGATTATTGCTTTATCTTGTTTTTCCTTCCTTCTATTAATTTTTGAAATTAGTATTAGTTTGTTTTGAGCAGGTGATTATTTTTTCAGGGAAAGAAAAAGGCGAGAAAATAACTTCTGTATCAGGGTAGGTGTCCAAAATGGGCATTTGCATTGTATCAGAGCTTCTTGGTGTGGAACCAGAAAAAATAGCAAAGGTTAAGGAGGTTAGAGAGATTTTGGATAGAGCTGTTTCTGAGTCTGGTCTTCACATTATTGCCTCTCCTCTTTTTTATCAATTTAGTCCTCAGGGGGTATCTGCTGTTTATCTTTTAAGAGAGTCCCATCTTAGCATTCATACATGGCCAGAATACAGGTATGCGGCTCTTGATATATTCACCTGTGGGGATAGCCTTTCAGCATTGAAGGCATTTGAGTTTATAATAAAAGCATTTAAACCAGAAGAAGTTAGAAAACAGATGATAAAGAGGGAGATTTATGAATACAAAAAAGTTAGAAACCCAAATTGTGCACAATCTGGCTAAGTCGAGAAAGAGTATCTGGGAACTTCTGGCTTTAGACCACTTTCCTTTGAAGGATTTTATAGAGGTGGTTAACAGGCTTTATAAAGAAGGTATTATTGACTCGGATGGAGAAAGTTTATTTTTGACAGAGAAAGGAAAAAAGAAAGTTGACTCAGAGTATCTTGAGTTTGAAAGCAGGTTATGTGAGAAGTGCTGTGGGAAGAGGGTGGTTTTTGGTGAAAGATTTAATGAGATACTGGAAAAATTCAGAGAAATAGTTAAAAGAAGACCTTTGCCTACCCTGGATTATTTCCAGGGCTATATGCGTGAATATGATACGGTTGCAAGAGTTGCTTTGATGCATTATTATGGCGACTTGTGCAGGAAAGATTTTATTTTAATAGGAGATGACGATCTGCTCAGTATAGCTCTTTCTTTGTCCGGCTTTCCCTCAAGAATAGTGGTTCTGGATATAGATGGAAGAATTAGCGAGTTTTTAAAAGAAGTTAACAGGCAATACGGTTTTAATATTGAATTCCATAAGTATGATGTGAGCGATCCTTTGCCTGAAGAGTTTGTCGGAAAATTTGATGTGTTTTCTTCTGAACCGCTTGAGACATTGAGTGGCTTAAAGGCATTTGTTCTGCGCGGAATTGTGAGCCTCAAAGATAATGGCGTTGGTTATTTTGGGTTGACCACTCTTGAAGCCTCACCTGAAAAATGGCTTTCAATAGAGAAAATGGTAACAGAGAAAGGTTGTATGATAACTGATATAATAAGAGACTTTTCTTTCTATCCCACCACTTATGATTCTGTGAGCTATGAAACATTTGTTGCTAAGTTTGAGTTTCCGGTAAAGAAAAACCCTGGAGTTGATTGGTACAGGTCGTCTTTATTTAGAATTGAAGTTTTAAAAAGGCCCTCACCTGATATAAATGAAAAAGTAAAAATAGAAGCTATAGATCCCGAAGACGATGTAACCTATCCCAATTTTTATAGAAAAATATGAAGCTTATTTGCCACCTTGGTTTGGATCGGAACCATTTCCATAAATAAATTTGCAATTTGGTCGATTTTGACTATTATTTTTGCCTAATAATCCTTCGACTATAAAACACGGAAGATAAATTGAGAAAAAAGGCAGTATTTTTTTTAATCACCTTTTCTCATGCTCTGGTTCATATAGTCCCTGCAAGTCTTTCTCCACTTCTTCCCTTTATTAGAGAAGAATTCAGACTCTCCTACACCTATGTTGGAATTTTAACCTTTATCTTGAGTCTTTGCTGGGCTTTTTCCAGTATTCCTGCAGGAATAATTGCCGATAGAGTTAACAAAAATAAACTGCTTCTTTTTATATTCGCATCCCTTGGATTTTTGTCAGTTAGCATAGCGTTCATGTCGACGTTTTCTGGTGTTGTATTAATTTTGATTTTTCTTTCCCTTTCTGTGGGATTTTTTCATCCCCCTGCTTATACCTATATTTCAAGGGTATTTTCCAGCGAAAGAGGAAAAACAATCGGTGCATTTGAGACAGGTGGAAGCTTAGGGGTTCTTATTGCCCCTCTTGTAGCAGGATTAGTTGGTTCTTATTTTGGATGGAGGTATGTTTATACTTTGTGGGCAGTTCCTTCCTTTGCAGTGGCTTTTATTTTTTATACTTACAGGTTATCCTTGTTGAAGGAGGAAATACCGGCAAAAGATGGTAAAGTAAATAAAACTTCCTCTTTTTCTCATACAGGGGAAAAATCTACTGCTGGCTCCTCTCTTAAAATAATTTACTTAGCTCAAGGGTTTTTTGGTTTTATTTCAGGCGGAAGTGTCTCCTTTCTTCCTCTTTTTCTTACCGATGTTCACAAGTTATCGCCTGTTGTTGCAGGAGGAATGTTGACCATGTTCCTTGCAGGTGGTGTTGTAGGAAAGATAGTTGGAGGGAGGTATTCTGACATACTTGGAGCAAGGAAAGTTATAGTGTTAGGTTTCTTTTTCACTTTTCTTTTTCTTGTTTTGGCTTCTTTTTTAAAGGGTCTTTTTCTAATTCCTGCTTTAATTCTGGCAGGTATTTCCTTGTTTATGATTTTGCCAGCTCTTTTTGTTTTTACAAGTCAGGTTGCCCTTGTTGACCTTGGACTTGCCTACGGTATTCAGATTTTATCTGGATCTGGATTTGGAGCTTTTTCCAGAATTATAGCGGGAGTGGTAAGTGATTTTTTAGGTATAAGATATGTGTTTTTCCTCTTATCATTTTTTGCTTTTTTCTCTGCTCTCTTTTTACAAGTTTATTTAAAAGATGCAAATGATGGGCGTGAGGTTGATTTTGATTTAAGAAAGGAAAATAAAAGATAGCTTGCTACAGGAGAATAATTTTATAAAATGTGACTGTGAGAGATTTTTCTGAAAGGAGGTGAATAATGAAAGAAGTTGCTATTTATAAAGAACCTGATGTGAAACTTTCCCGGATGGTAATTGGTTTTTCGGGCTGGATGGATGGAGGAAATGTATCCACTGGAACCGTTGAGTATTTGAAGAATAAACTTAAAGCCGAAAAATTTGCCGAGATAAAACCTGAAAAGTTCTACATATTTAACCTACCCGGGACAATGCAGGAAGTTGCCCGTTTCAGGCCTCACACGAGGATAAAAGAAGGTCTTATAGAGGTATTTGAATATCCCAAAAATGAGTTTTTCTTCAGTGAAGAAAAAAATATTATTCTTTTTTCTGGCAAAGAACCAAACTTAGGATGGAATGAATATGCAAATTGTATTTTCTTTCTGGGAGAAAGATTTGGATTAGAGGAGATTTACTTTGCAGGAAGCGTCGCAGGAGCAATTCCTCACACAAGAGAGGTTAGAATCACCTGCTCTGTTTCTGACAAAGAACAAAAGGAAAGATTGAAAGGTTATGATGTGAGATTTACAGAATACGAGGGTCCGGCAAGTATTGTGACCTTTCTTACCAAAATTTCAAAAGAAAAGGGAATAAAAATGGTAAGTCTTGTTGCCGAGATTCCTCTTTATATCCAGACAGAAAATCCCAAAGCGATTAAAGCTATAATGAAAAGGCTGGTTAAACTTTTGAATCTTGAGATAGATTTAAGTGACCTGTCTAAAATGAGCGATGAATTTGAGAAAAATGTGAATATAGCCTTAGCAAGAGAACCCAAACTTGCAGAGCAAGTGAAAAAACTTGAGGAAGCTTACGATAAAGAGTTTTTTGACGATCAGAAAGAGGAATTTGAAAGCTGGCTCAAAAAATATGGGATTGATAAGCTTAATTAAGAAGGTGGTCTGAGAATGAAAAAAGCTCTTTTAATTGTTGATGTTCAGAATGATTTTTGTCCTGGTGGTGCTTTGGCTGTCCCTGAAGGGGATAAGGTAGTTCCCACCTTAAATAGATATATTGAGCTTTTCTCAAAAAAAAGCTTTCCAATCTTTGCCTCCCGTGATTGGCATCCTGAGAAAACAAGGCATTTTAAAGAATTTGGTGGTCTCTGGCCAGAACACTGTGTTCAAGGGACAAAAGGAGCAGAATTTCATCCTGGACTCTTATTACCTGAAAATACAATAGTTGTATCCAAAGGTATGGACCCTGACAAGGATAGTTATTCTGTTTTTGAAGCATTTGACTTTCAAGGAAGAAGATTTGACGATATTCTTCGTTCTATGGGGATTGTTGAACTTTACGTTGGAGGAATTGCTACCGATTATTGTGTTAAAGAATCAGTCCTTGACGCACTCAAAAAAGGTTTTAAAATTAACCTTTTAATAGATGCTGTAAAAGGTGTTGATGAAGCTCAATCTCGCAGAGCAATAGAAAAGATGCTTTCTTTGGGTGCAGAGAAGAAAAAATTTGAAGAGGTTGTCAAAGAATTAAGCAGGTTTTGTTAGGTTTTTGTAAAGTTTTGTTTTTGTAGGTCCTATTGACTTTGAACTCGAGCCTATTAGAATTTATCCCAAAAAATAACACAGAGCTCAAGGAGGAAAACTCATGGCAAAGACTGTTGCAGTTCTTACAGGCGGAGGGCATGCTGCAGGTCTTAATGCGGGAATAGCGGGGGTTATTCAGAGGGCAAAAGAGAAAGGTTGGAAAATTTACGGCGCACTTGATGGCTGGCAGGGGGTGGTTGAAAACAAATACGTTGACCTGACAGATTGTGATCCAATGAGCATTGTCAACAAGGGGGGTTCAATTTTAGGTTCAAGTAGAGTAAGGCCTGAACCTCAACAGGTGGTTGACTCAATGAAAAAAAACAGGATTGATGCTCTTGTAGCTCTTGGGGGAGAAGATACACTTGGTGCTTTATGGAGTGTTTACAGAGAATTTAAAAGTCCTGTTGTAGGATGGCCAAAAACAATGGATAACGATCTTTCGGAGACCTATTTTACCATTGGTTATCCAACTGCGGTAACAGTTGCGTCCTGTGCTGTTGCAAAGTCCTTTGATACTGCCTGCACTCATGGAAGGGTAGTTATTGCAGTGCTTTTTGGTCGCCATACTGACTGGGTAGCAGCAGGAGCAGGGGCTTTTGGTAGTGCTGACTTTGTGGTTCCTGCAGAGAAATCCTGCAGTCTGGATGATATTTGCGGGAAAATAGAAGAGATTTTCTCTGAAAGGGAAAAGACCTTTGGTAAAGGATTCGCGGTGATAGTTGTGGCAGAGGGTGCAAGTATAAGTGGACTTGAATCTCATGTTCGTCAGCAGGAAAAGGAGCTTGATCAATATGGACATGTGAAGCTTGACCCCAATCTTCTGGCAAGTTATCTTTCAAGTGCAATTAAACAATCAACAAAAAAAATTTTTGGAAAGCCAATTGGAACAGCCCCTATAGTTTTTACCTATGAACTAAGGAACGGTCACCCTGTTTGGGTGGACATGGAATTTGGCTATAAATTGGGAATAAAATGCGTTGATATGATTGAGGAAGGAGAGATAGGGAAAGTGGCTGTTATACAAAAAGAAGGAGAAGAGCTTAAGATAGGTTCTTCTTCTCTTGAAAAGGCTGTTAAAGTAAGAAAAATGGAGGGAACAGGGTTTTTTGATTACGATAGTTTAAAGCCGACACAGGCATTTATTGACTACGGAAAACCCTTTCTGGGAAAACCAAAGGAAAGACAAATCAACATGGTGGATAGAACTCATCTTATCTCTTAATAGAAGGGTCAAGCCTTCTTAATACAAACTTTCTTTTTTCAAAATAGCTTACTTTTCTGATCTCAACACCATGGTGACCGGCACAGATCACTTTGTCTTCACTATCAAGAATTCTGTTGCCGTTATCCTCGTAAAGGACAAGAAGATGATAAGTGGGGGATACTGTTATTAAAAGGTCCCCCACTTGCAGATCAGAGGGGGAAGAGCCTATTTTGATTTTTACCCTTTTCCCCTTTTCATTTAAGAATACATCACCAAAATCAAACATAAAAAGACCTTTTTCATTGTAAATTTCTACCCTTAGAGGGAAAGGGTGAATAATGGCTACTTTCCCTCTGTTAAAAGACGCATCTAAAATTTCTTCCTTAAAATTTATAACTTTTATAAATTTTCCTTCCATATTATAAACGGCTATTTTTCCCTTCTGAAGAGGAAAATAGAGATATCTTTCTCCGAGAGAAAAAGTACCAACAAAGTTTTGTTCTTTGTCATTAATTTTTTCAAGAGAAATTGTTTTAAGTCTTTTTCCTTGCTGGTCAAAAATGTAGATTTTGTAAAGGTCAAAAAGATATAACCTTTTTCCATTATCATCAGAGTTTTTCACCTCTATTCCCACAGGGGTGATTTTCACCTTGCAGGTGTAATCTTTTTCTTTTATTTTTATAATTCTTTCCACCTCAGGCACAAAAAGTTCTTTTATTTTTTTGTTCTTTTCTATAAGAAATATTTTTGTTACAAAATCTTTCTCACCTATACAATATATTCCTTCTTCTGCTACCGCAATATCTATGATTTCAAAGGGAAGTTTTTCAATTTCTGTGATAAGATTAAAATCTTTATCTCTTATCTGGATTTTCCTGCTGCCATAAACATAAAATCTCCCCTCCTTTGTCCAGTAAATACCTTTTGGAATCCAGTTTTTGAAAAAACTCTTTCTTACCAGGGTCAAGGTTGTAGAGGTTATGGGCTGGGTATATTTCCCCATTGCGATATTCTCTGTAGTTGTGTATATTAAGTTTTTGTTCCCCATCGCCCTTAAAGCAGAAACCAAAAGGCTTGAACATTCAATTCCCACAGGGTTTGTAAAATCTGATTGATGCTTTGAAGGGGTATTTTTTGGTGGATCTCTATAATCTGCTCCCCATAACCAGGGAACACCTCTTAAAGCTTCGATGTATCTTATCAATCTATTGGGATGGTTTGAAAGACGACTTATCCTGTGAACATTTTCTTTTATTCCTTTGTCATAATCTTCAGGAGATATTCCGCTTGGATGATTTGGAGATGGTCTTCCAGGGGAAGATATGGTTTTTCCGTTAAATACTATCTCCACTCTAAATCTTTCTGTTCCAGGTTTTTTATCAAGTTTTAAACTCCATCCTCTTTCCTTTAAGGGGTACTGCTCATATTCTATTATTTGCCATCCTCTCCATTTCCCTTCCTCTCCTTCCTCTTCACTAAAGACATTTGAATACCACTTGTAACTTCCTTTTGGTTTTGAGGGAGCCTCCCTTGGCATTATTTTGTACCATCTTATATCAAGAGTTCCCCATGTGTTACTTTCCCATCTTTTAAGAGAGTGTATTTTGCCGTTTATCTTTGCCTTACTGGGAAGATGTGACTTTTCGTACCCCAGGTAGTAATTTCCTCCACTTTTTACAATAGCATAAAGATAGATTTCGCTGTCATATTTTACTATTTTGTTTTTATCATCAGGGATAGAGTTTTTATCTCCTGAGACAATGAGAACCCTATCAATTGAAATTTTTTTTGATAGAGCTTTTTTTGTAAAGAGAAAGGGTGGTGACAGGATAAGGGTAAGGATAAGAAAGAAGGAAGGAAGAAGAGAAGAGTATCTCAGGTATTTTTTCATCTTTTGTCCCCTGAATTTTTTGTATATTACATTAGCATTCTTTTTTTTCAAGTCAAATTCAAATTAAGCTGGTGGCCAGATTGCTATTTTTTATCTTTTCCTCTTTTGGAGCGGTTTTGACACCTTTCCTCTTTTTTCTATAATAAGACATCAGGGAGGGTGTAAAATGGAAAGAGAGTTTTTTGAAGATTTTGAAAACTGGTGGGAAGATTTTGACATAAGAATTGGTCCTTTCAGATGGGGCATACAGGGTTTGGGGAGAAACATAAGGTACACTCGCACAGAAGACAGACATATTGTCAGGATAAGGATAAATCCTGAGGTGAAAAAAGAAGAAATTAAAGCAAAGCTCTTAAAACCAGGGCTTATTGAGATAAGCTGGCCTATAAAAAGAAAAGCTGAAGATATACCCGTCGATTAAAAAGACAATGGAGTGGAAATCCTCAGGTATTCCTTCTATAAAAGTTGGGGGAAGGTATGTTCCTTTGACCACCTTGTGGTTAAAGGATAAGTGGGGGCAGAGAAAAAGGTTTAGAGTGAGAACACTTGTTAACATTAATCAGAAAAAGCCTTTTTTTCTTCCTTCCTGGAGTCAACTGGCCAAAGATGAAAAGGGTAGGGTTGGAGCTTTAATAGTAGGTGCTCATCATTCCGGCTGGCTCAAGGTAGGTTCTTATAAAGAGGTTGTTCCTTATCTTTTTGTTTCTCTTGATGCTTTGCCCAAGAAGGTGAGAAAGAAGCTTTTAATTCCACTTGAATATGAGCTAATAGAGGAGGAGGATATGATCTTAGCAAGGGAAAGGGGTTCTTCTTTTTATCTTGCAAGCAAAAGATCAAAGTTTTTTCATGAACCGGGATGCTGGCAGGCAAAAAGGATAAAAGAGGAAAATAAGGTTATATTTAAGACGAAAAAAGAGGCTATTGCTTCAGGCTACACTCCTCACAAAATCTGCGGAGGATAAGTTGCAACTACCACAGCCTTTTAAAAAAGGGGAATTTTCTCTGGAGGAGGTTCTTGCAAAGAGAAGGTCGATTAGAAGTTTTTCTCCCCGACCTCTTTCTCTCAAGCAGCTTTCCCAGATTCTCTGGGCTGCCCAGGGTGTCACCGGGGAGGGTGATTTTGGGAGAACTTCTCCTTCGGCGGGAGCTCTTTACCCTCTTGAGATTTTTGTAGTGGTAAAAAGAGTTGAGGGTATTGAAGCAGGTGTCTATCAATATGACCCATTTCGACACACCCTGGAACTTGTTACAAAAGGTGATTACATTCAGGACCTTGCTGAGGCCTGTCTTAGCCAATTTTTTATCTCTCAGGCTCCTGTGGTGTTTGTGATCGCTGCAGATTATGATAGAGTAACCTGGAAATATGGAGAAAGAGGGGTAAGATATGTTTATATTGAAGCAGGTCACTGTGCGCAAAATCTTTGCCTGCAGGCAGTTGCTTTGAATCTTGCATCTGTCCCTGTGGGTGCTTTCTGGGATAGACAGGTGAAGGAGGTTATTTTTTTACCAGATGACCTTGACCCAATTTATGTTATTCCTGTGGGATATCCTGGCAAAGGAGGGTGAAAATGGCTACTTTAATGTATCCCCAGCGTATTATTTTCGGGAATGGAGTGCTTGATAAAATTGCAGAGGAAGTTTTTCCCTTTGGGAGAAAAGCTCTGCTTGTGACAGGCAAAACTTCTATGCGAAAGACAGGCGTTCTGGATAGGGTTTTAAAGATTCTTTCCTCCGGGGGAATAAAAGTGGAACTTTTCGATAAGGTAGAGCATGACCCCTCTCTTGATACGGTAAACGAGGGAATAGAGGTTGCAAGAGAGAGAGGTGTCTCATCTGTTATAGGGCTTGGAGGCGGAAGTCCAATAGATGCGGCAAAGGCAATAGCTATTGTTGCACCAAGGGAGGGGAAAGTTGAAAGATACTATTATGGGGAAGAAAGCATAGATACCCCGGGCATTCCCTTTATAGCTGTTCCAACCACAGCAGGAACAGGTGCTGAGATAACAAGTAACGCTGTTTTAACTGATAAGAAAAATAAGGTAAAAAAAAGTCTTCGTAGCCCTTTTATGATAGCAAAAGTAGCGCTTGTTGATCCACAGCTAACCTTATTTTGCCCCCCTTCCCTTACTGCTTATTCTGGTATGGATGCCTTAACACAGGCAATTGAGTGCTTTATTTCTAAAGCTTCCAATCCCATAACTGATGTTTTAGCTCTGGAGGCAATAGGACTTTTGTTCTTTAATCTTCCTCTGGCGGTAAAAAACGGAAAGGATATGCAGGCAAGAGAGAAAGTCTGTCTCGGAAGTCTTCTTCAAGCTATGGCTTTTTCCAATGCGGGACTTGGTGCAGTTCACGGTCTTTCTCATCCTCTTGGAGCTTACTATAATATACCTCATGGACTTGCCTGTGCTGTTTTGTTGCCTTATGTACTGGAGGTAAATCTTCCTTTCTGCAGGGAGAAGATGGACATAGTAGCAAAAAAAATAGGCGTAGAAAAAGGAGAAAATGTCCCCTCTGCCATAAGAGAACTTCTACAAAAGATAGACATACCCCCTACTCTTAAACAATGGAAAATAAAGAAAGAGGATATTCCTTCTCTTGTGGCAAAATCAAAAAGTAGAAGTATGAGTATGAATCCAGGAAACTTAAGTGACAGGGAACTTTCCCAAATCCTGGAAAAAGTTATATAATTTGTTTCTAAGGAATGATTTGGGTTCCAATACCACTGTCTGTGAATATTTCAAGAAGCAAAGATCTTGGTATTTTACCACTTATGATGTGGACTTTCTTCACACCTTTTTCTAAGGCCTTTTGACAGGCTTTTACTTTTGCAATCATCCCTTTTTGTATCTTCCCCTCTTGCAGCATTCTTTTAATTTTTTCTATTGTGATTGTTGGAATTAAAGTTTCCGGTCTTGAGGGATCCTCAAGTATTCCTTCTACATCAGTTAAGAAAATGAGTTTTTCAGCTTTCAATGCTCCAGCAACCTCTGCAGCAACTGCGTCTGCATTTATGTTTAAACTTTCATCTTCCTTACTTGTTCCAACAGGAGCAATTACAGGGATAAATCCTTCTTTTTCAAGAATCTCCAGAATTTCAGGATTTATCTTCTCCACCTCTCCTACAAGTCCCAGCTTCTCTTCGGAAATTTTTTTTGCAACAATAAGTTTCCCGTCTTTTCCCTCTACTCCCACAGCTTTTCCTCCGCAGGAGTTGAGTAGGGCAACTATTTCTTTATTTATTTTTCCAGCAAGGACCATTTCCACAACTTCCATGGTAGCCTTATCAGTGACTCTGTTTCCTTCAATAAATTTTGGTTTTATACCAAGCTTTTGCATGAGACCTGATATAGCCTCTCCACCTCCATGGACAACAACGGGTTTTATTCCCACATATCGCATTAAAACAATATCTTCTGCAATTGACCGCGTTATCCCTCCCTTTTCCATAGCCTGTCCCCCAAGCTTTATAACAATTGTTTTCCCGAAAAATTCCCTTATGTAGGGAAGTGCTTCTATAAGGACCTGGGCTCTTTTTATGGCTTTTTCCATTATCTTTGCCCCCTTACAAGTTTAATAAATTATACTGTTTTGTCTTTCGTTTTCAATTCGAGATGTTGTTTTATTTGCAGGATAAGAGGAGTTTTTTTATACCACTCCGCGGCTGTCAGGATTTTTTTATTTTTTCTCTTTGCAAACCTGTACACACTATCAATTCTTTCCCTGTATCTTATATCTCTTAAAAGATGATGATCCAGGATGAATACTCTGGGGAAGGTGTGGTCAAGGATATATAAAAGGTTTTTAATGCATCTTTCAAGGTTAATAAGATTTAGCATATAACCAAGAAGATACGTTGAAGGACCGTCCAGAATAAGAATGGAGGGTCTTTCCTTTGCTATCCAGAAGGCGTAATCCTCTATCACAGGTCCTTGTAGGTCTGAGGTATACAGAAGCTTTATCCCAGCTCTTTCAACCACAAGTGCTGTTACCCATCCTAATCTATCGTATTCTATTCCGTGGAAAAGAGGTGGGGTAGCTTTTATTTTAGTTGCGCCAACTTTAAAGCTTTTTCCATCGGCAAATAAAATCTTATGTTTTCTTAATTTTTTCTCACTTATCCAGGGCTCTTTTCTCCATTTTTTATAAAGTCTGAAAAGCCAGTCTCTTCCTTTTTCTATGAGTTCGTTTTTTCTTTCCTGATAGGAGCCGTAGTTCCTTGTGGAAGAGATAGGGAGATCCTCAAGAGGATCCTTTAATCTGGGAAGATAAGTTTTGGAAGTGTATATCTTTTCTATTTTTTCTCCCAGAAGTTGTTTTAGAAAAAGGCGAGCTCTTTTCCACTGAGAGAAGTTAATCCACAGATTGGGATTTTTTATCCACAGAGTCTTTCCTTTATAAACTTCTCCTGCCTCTTCTGGAAGAAAGTGGTGGTCATAGTGATAATGGGATATGAAAATAATATCTGCCCTCTTTGATGCCTCCTTTATACACTTAAGAGCCTTTTCTCTTAATTTTGACTTTTCCTCTTCAGGAAGGGGGTAGGCAGGTTGCATACCTGATGCACCAGGATCTACCAGAATTTTAGTCTCCGGAGTTTCTATAAGTATACAGCTTGACTTTGCTCCCATGGAATCAAACCACACAGGATAAACTTTAAACTTTTTAAAAGATACAGGATGCCTTTCCCAGAAGTTATTTTCAAGATTTAAAAATTCCTTTTCCATTTTTGACCTTCTTTTTAATATAGCAATTTTTGCCTTCAAAGAAAAATAGTTTTTATTATTGGTTGACAGAGAAGGGAAATTTGATAGGATTTCTCAAAAAGAAAAAGGGAATAAAGATGGGGAAGTTTTATCTGACAACACCTGTTTATTATGTGAATGATGCTCCTCATATCGGGCATGCATACACGACTGTTGCTGCAGATACTTTGAGTAGATACAGAAGACTTCTGGGAGATAATGTCTTCTTCCTCACAGGGACAGATGAGCATGGAAGTAAAATTCTGCAGGCAGCAAGGGAGAAAGGTCTTTCTCCCGGACAGCTTGTTGACAGGATGGTTCAGAGATTTAAAAAACTCTGGGGCAAGCTCTTTATCTCCTATTCTGATTTTATTCGTACCACCCAGCAAAGACATGTGAGGGTTGTTGAAAATGTTATCTTAAAACTTTACGAAAAAGGTGACATTTACAAGGGCACCTACAGTGGGTGGTACTGCGTTCCCTGTGAGAGTTTCTGGCTTGAGTCTCAACTCTTAGAGGGCAGGCTTTGCCCTGAATGCAAAAGGGAAGTTACAAGGGTGGAAGAAGAAAGTTACTTTTTCCGCCTTTCAAGATACCAGAAACCTCTTCTTGACTATTATTCAAAACATCCTGACTTTGTGCTTCCACCAAGTAGAATGAATGAGGTCGTGGAGTTTGTCAAAAGGGGGTTGAAGGATCTTAGTATAACCCGTCTGAACCTTGAGTGGGGTATTCCCTGTCCCCTGGATAAGTCTCACAGCATATATGTGTGGATTGATGCTTTAATTAACTACATCTCAGCACTTGGATACTCGCAGGATGATGTAAGGTTTTCTACCTTCTGGCCAGCAGATGTTCACCTTGTGGGTAAGGATATCTTGAGGTTTCACGCAATAATCTGGCCTGCTTTGCTTATGTCTCTGGGAGTGGAGCTGCCCAGGATGGTTTTTGCCCATGGGTGGTGGATGGTAAAGGGAGAGAAGATGTCAAAGTCAAAGAAAAATGTGATAGACCCTGAGTGGATAGTGGACAGGTTTGGGCCTGATTATCTCAGGTATTTTCTTTTGAGAGAGGTTCCTTTTGGAGAGGATGGAAATTTCTCCCCCTCCCTTTTTGTGAAGAGAGTAAACAGTGACCTTGCAAATGACCTGGGGAATCTGCTTAACAGAACCTTATCTCTTGTTGTAAGGTACTGTGGTGGCAAAGTCCCTTCTCCTGCAAAAGACTTCCCGGAAGATGGGAGGTTAAGAGAAAAAGTCAAAAACCTTGCTTCTCAAATTAAACCCTTTATGGAAAAACTTTCTTTTTCTCAGGCTCTTTCCTGTATATGGGAAGTGATTGGCGAGACAAATCTTTATCTTGATAGGTGTGCTCCCTGGAGGCTGGCAAAGGAAGGAAAGAATGAAAGGATGCAAACTGTTCTTTACAATGTTCTTGAGACTTTGAGGATTTTCTCTATTCTTCTTTTTCCTTTTATTCCTTCCGGGGCAAGGAAGATATGGAATCAGATAGGGATGAAGGATGAGATAGAAAGTCAAACAATAAAGGATGGAGTTGAATGGGGGAAACTTCCTCCAGGAATTGAAACAAGAAAAGGCGAACCTGTTTTTCCGAGAATAAAAAAAGAAGACTTTTATGAAACTGAAAGAAAAAGTTGAAAATCTTTTAAAGGCTTATGATTTTTCTCCTAAATCTTACTTTTCTCAAAATTTCTTAATAGACCCCAAAATAATTGCTCGTCTGGTGGAGGAGATTAAGATTGAAAAAGATGATCTTATCCTTGAGATAGGAGCAGGGACAGGTATTTTAACCTCTTTTCTTGTTGAGAAAGCAAGGAAGGTGTGGGCAGTGGAGGTAGATGAAAAACTCTGTGAGATTTTAAAAAAAGAGCTTGGAGAAAAAGAGGAGCTTGAGATAATCTGCCAGGATATTGCAAAAGTTAATCTTGACCTTCTTTTTTCTGGAAAAAAAATAAAAGTAGTGGGAAATATTCCTTATCATATTACTTCCTGGCTTCTTTTATTCCTTGTGAGAAAAAAATGGTGGAAGCAGATGATTCTTACCATTCAAAAAGAAGTGGCAGAGAAACTTACTTCTCCCCCGGGGGATAAAAAAAGAAGCTTTCTGCCAGTTGTGGTTTCGTTTTATGCTGATGTCAGGAAGGTGATGGATATACCTCCTCAGGCTTTTTATCCTTCTCCTAAGGTAACCTCAAGTGTTGTAAGGTTAAGACCAAAGAAAAAAACAGAAGAGCTTGATGAGGAACTTTTTATGAAGATAGTTAAGGCAGCTTTTACCTCCAAGAGAAAAACTCTTGTTAATTCTCTCTCAATGAAACTGAAGCTGCCTCGGGAGATAATAAAGGACGTTCTCTTAAAAGTGGGTCTTTCGGAGAAAATAAGAGCAGAAAAGCTTAAGACAGAGGATTTTGTGGAGATCACGAAATTTTTTATGGAGGAAAAAATTGCCTGTTAGTCCTGTAATGTGGGAAGAGGAAAAATTAAAAATAATTGACCAGACAAAGCTCCCTGAAAAGCTTAGTTTCATTTACATAACAAAAATTGAAGAGTTAAAAGATGCAATTTGCAGGATGAGGATAAGAGGTGCTCCCCTTCTTGGTGTTGTGGCAGCTTTTGGAGTTTTCCTGGGGATAAAGGATTCAAAGGCAAAAGATTTTGAAAGTTTTAAGGAAGAACTTGGTAAAGTTTGTGATTATTTGAGGTCGTCAAGACCCACGGCAGTCAATCTTTTCTGGGCTATTGATAGAATGTGCAAGGTGGCAAATAGTTTTGTGAAAGAAGAGGGATTTTTGCTTGATGAGGTTAAAAAAAGACTTTTGCAGGAGGCTCTTGAAATTATGGAGGAGGATAAGGCTTGCAACAGAGCTATAGGAGAAAAAGGGAGCAAACTTATTGAAGATGGGGATTCTATCCTCACTCACTGTAATGCAGGAGCTCTTGCCACATCAGGATATGGGACAGCTCTTTCTATTATCTACAGGGCGAAAGAGGAAGGAAAGAAGCTCAAGGTTTATGTTGATGAAACAAGACCTCTCCTGCAGGGAGCAAGGCTTACTGCATGGGAGCTTTTAAATGAGGGAATTGAGGCAGTTCTCATATGTGACAGTATGGCAGGAGAGGTGATGAGGGAAGGTAAGGTAAATAAGGTGATAGTGGGTGCAGACAGAGTTGCTTCCAATGGGGATGTGGCAAACAAAATAGGGACTTATACACTCTCTGTATTGGCAAAGGAAAATAAGGTACCCTTTTATGTAGCCTGTCCTCTGTCTACTATTGATTTTTCCACATCTTCAGGTGATAAGATACCAATAGAGATAAGAGATGAAAATGAGGTGACACATTTTTGTGGCAAAAGATGTGCTCCTCAAGGTGTGAAGGTTTACAATCCAGCTTTTGACGTAACTCCTTCTTTTTATGTTTCGGCAATAATTACCGAAAGAGGAATTTGTTATCCCCCTTACAGACAAAATCTTGTAAAACTTTTAGAGGAGGGATAAATTGAAAAAGAAGATAATAGATATTGAGCAGGTAAGATATATTGCTCATCTTGCAAGGCTTGAGCTTTCACCAGAAGAGGAAGAAAAGTTCACCCATCAGTTGGGAAGAATTTTGTCCTATGTGGAAAAGCTTGGCGAACTTGATACAAAGAATGTTCCTCCTACCTCTCATGTGCTACCGATTAAAAATGTATTTAGAGAGGACAGGCTTTCCTTCTCTCTTTCTCCAGAGGAGGCACTTTCTAATGCCCCATCTAAGGAAAGGGGATACTTTAAAGTTCCTAAAATTGTGAAATGACTTTTTTCTTGAGAGTTTCCCTTGCGAGGAATATGCAGCAAGGTGCGATAATATTAAATAAGAAGGAAGGGTAAAGATAGCCTCCCAGTGTGTAGAAGAAGGGGAAATGATGGAATATGAAGAGAAAACACGCAATGAGAAAGCCGTTTATTAAAAAAAGTGTCCCCACTACAAAGAAAAAGAAAATGACATTCTCCTGATATATTCTGGATTTTAATTCACTTGTGAGAACTCCCACAAAACAGAGAGAAAAAGCATTAACTCCCATAAGAGGGAAAAAGAATATATCTTTTATAATTCCACAGGAAAATCCAACAAGAGCCCCCTCTTTCCATCCTCTATAATAGCTCCATAAAAGTACCAATATAAAAAAAAGATCACCTGTCCATTTGCCCATCCACCCTGTCAGGATAAATTGAAAAATTAAGGATAGAAAAGCTAAAAACAAAAATAAAAAGAAGTTTTTCATTTTTTTCTTATTATTAAAAATACCTCCTCCAGTCTTCCGAAGTTAACCGCTGGTTTTACCTTTACCTCCTGGAAGATGTAGTTTGGTTTCTTTTTCACAGAAGATACATAGCCGACAACAATTCCCTCGGGGAAAACCTCTCCCAGTCCTGAGGTTACGACATAATCATTCATCTTTATATTAGCTTTGGTTAAAATATATTTTAGAGTGCAGCTTTCAGGATTTCCCGTTCCTTCAAGTATTCCAATATCTCTTGTTCTCTGGATTCTGACCCCCACCTTGCTTCTTCTATCAATAATGAGCATGACTTTTGCTCCCTTAGGATATACCTCCACCACCTTTCCCACAAGTCCCTCAGAGCTCACAACTGCCATGTTTTTTTTCACCCCGTCTATCTTACCCTTGTTAATATAAATTGTTTTAAAAAAGTTTTGAGGAGGATAACCTACAACTTCTGCTGTAAGCAAATCGTAAGGTTCTTTTTTCTTGAAATCTAAAAGTTTTTTTAGTCTTTGATTTTCAATTTCAATTTCCCTGTAATAATTTTTCTGATTGAAAATGAATTTTTCAATTTCTTCCTTGAGGAGTTTGTTTTCTTCTTTTATTTTTTTTGCTTGGATTGCGCTTTCTATAAAATCGCTTAAAGTTTTTTTTGAAGCAAAAGAAAAAGAATAGAGAGAATTTCCCAGGAAATAACCTCTTTTTTTAATTGCTAAAAAAAAAGCCGGGTTTTTGTAACTTACAAGCATCAAAAGAAGTGAGGTAAGAAGAAGGAAAGCTGTAAAGGAAAATTTTGGATTTATCTTTATTCCGGTCATTTAATTTAAAGGTGGCTCCTGGTTTTTAGATGTTATTTGGCGTTACCTCAACTGCAGATAAAAGCCTTGTATCATCAAGTAATTTCCCAAGCCCAATTGCTACTGCCAGAAGAGGATCAGGAACTTTCTTGACAGAAAGCTTTACCCTCTTTGATATGTAAGTATCAAGACCCTTAAGGCAGGCTCCTCCTCCCGTAAGATATATCCCATTTTCCATAACATCTCCGGCAAGTTCTGGAGGGCACTGCTCAAGTGTTGCCTCTATCATATCCATGATAGGTACAAGAACGGGATTGAGGATTTCTTTCATCTCCTTTGAAGAAAGCTCTATCTCGGTAGGAAAGCCCTTGTTCAGGTCTCTTCCCCTTACTTTTATCTTATCTTCTTTTCCAGAAGGGGAATAGTACCCAAGGGTAATTTTTATTTTTTCAGCCATTTGTTCTCCTATAAAAAGATTGTATTTTTCTTTGAGGTATTGAATTATTGTCTCATTCATCTCGTCCCCTGCTATTCTTATGGAATTGCTTATGACAACTCCATTAAGAGAGGTCACAGCAGCCTCACTTGTTCCTCCTCCTATATCAACAATCATATTTCCCACAGGCTCTGATACAGGAAGGTCTGCCCCCACGGCAGCTGCCACAGGTTCTTCTACAAGAGCAACCTTTCTTGCCCCCACCTCCTTTGCAATATCTACAAGGGCTCTTTTCTCTACCTTTGTGGCTTTGGAGGGAACTCCTATAATGAGTCTTGGACCAATCATTGCTTTTCCAGCCTGGACCTGCTGGATGAAGTGTTCAATCATCTTTTTGGTTATTTCAAAATCAGCAACCACACCGTCTTTTAAAGGGCGAATGGCTGAGATATTCTCCGGGGTTTTGCCCAGCATTTTTTTTGCCTCATACCCTATCCCTATAACCTCTCTTGTTTTTCTTGTAATAGCTACAACTGAGGGAGCGTTAAGGACTACACCCTTCCCCTTCTGGTAAATAACAGTGTTGGTTGTGCCAAGGTCTATTGCAAGGTCCCTGCAGATTAATTTAAAGTTAAAAATTTCCCTAAACATACAAGCATTATACCTTCAACTTAGCACAAGTCAAGCCTTGGGAGTATACTGTCAATTAAAAATTTAAAAAATTTTAAATTGGACCAACTTGTACAAAAAATTTACATATTACGTAAAGGGAAGATACAACCAGCCTCGTAACTTATATATTAGAGTAAAAATCAAAAGGAAGGTCTTTTTGGCTCCTTAAAAAGCAGGTAAAAAGTATAAGCGCATATATGATTTTAACTCAGGATAGATATATCTTTTTTGCCAAATTTTTTCCTGTATTTGTAAGAAATATCCTCTCAATTATCTCCTTTAGTTTAGTTTTGTCTTTTATATCTACCTTATCTTTCAGGTTACAGAGAGAGTCTGCATCGTATAATAGTTTAAAATTCTGGGTGTTAATTTTGCCTGGAGAGTGATGGT
>DRTT01000010.1 GCA_011372105.1 Candidatus Aerophobota bacterium | reverse complement strand
CTGCGCCAGGTAAATCAAGACTGCTATGATCGGCTTTGAGTACAAGGTTTGTATCATCTACCCCAACGCTTCCCCACCCAATATCTGCTTTGATAAGGTCCTTATCCTTAGACAAAGTCTCATCGTCTGGTGTATAGATCATATAAGATGGGGAAAACTCTCTTTTAAAAGTTAGAAGATACCTTCTATCTTCTCTTTCTCCTCCATAGTTTATTCCATAACTGAAGCCACTTTTATCATCGAGACCAAGAGAGAGGAAAAGCCCCGGATATTTTTGCTTTTCAATTTTTTCTGAAAGAGAAACTCTTTCAAGAGGGGGAACTGTCAGAGGAGGTCTTATCAGTGTTTTTTCTTCTATTATTTCAGGAAATCCGGCAGCTTTTATTACAAGAGGTGTTTTTCTCTCCTCTGCTTTTTTTAAATAAGGTTCAATGTAACTTTTCTGCATAGAAAACTCTTTTGGATATCCAGGTTTTATTTCCCCTAAGGTAGGGTATTCAGGAGAGAGAAGAGGGACAGGTTTCGGGTAAATTCCGGAAATGAGGAATTCAATTCGAGGTTTTTCTGGAACTTTCACTTCTGGAAGGTAAAGGATTAATCTCTTCCTGACAACACCTTTTTTTGGAAGGATTATTTCAGGAAAAAACTTTTCTATCCTCTCCTTTTTTATGGCAGCAGCAGGTTCTTTTGCCCTGTATTCTCTTGAGAGAAAAACCTGGGGGATTTTGGCAGGTGGCGGTTTTTCTATTATTTCAGGAGCAATTAGTTTTGCTTTAATGTAAGGTTTGAAGAAAAAAATTTCCCTGTAAGTTTCTTTTGGTGGTAGTTTAACAGGATAAAAAATCTCGCTTTTCTTTTTTCTTCCTCTGTAAGGCATGTAGGATATTTCCTTCGGTCTTATAATTTGGAGGTAAGACCTATCTTTCCCCTTTACTACAATTGTTGGAAGTTTGGTTAGATCTTCTTCCTTTTCTTGAGAAAATGCAATCCAGGGTGTAAGTATTATTAAAGCCAAAAGAGCTAACAGACAAGAAGAAAATAAGAAATGCTTTCTCATTCTGTAAGCTCCTTCAGACGCTTTCTTGCTTTCTCAATCCAGCTCTTTTCGTATTGGGGGGTATTGATTATTTCTCTGTAGGTGTTTTTTGCCTCCTCTATTTTGCCAAGAGCCTTATAACATTCTGCAGTCTGGAGTTGTGCGTTGAAAGACCAGCTTTTAATCTGAGGGAACTTGTCAGGAGGATAAAGAGTGTAAACTTTAATATATTCTATTAATGCGTTTTTGTAGTTTTTTTCCTCAAACCAGCAATCACCAATTCTGTACTGAGCTTCAACTGAGAGCTTGCTTCCTGCTCCGTTTTCAACCACCCATTTGTAGTTTTCTCGAGCCCGGCTGTATTTTTCTTGTTCAAACAGGGCATTGGCAAGCTTGAGGTGTGCGGGGAGGATGAGTTTATCTTCGGGGTAATTTTTAATGAACTCTTCAAATGTTCTCTGTGATTTTTCCCACTGGTTGAGATTTTCCCAGCAAAGTCCCAGACTGTAAAGTGCATTTTTCAAGATATCTTTTTCTCTTGAGGTTTTTAATGCACTGGAATAGGCATCTGCTGCCTGTCTGTAATCTCCTTTTTTAAAGAGAGCATCCCCTAATCTATAGTATACTTCGCCCAGAAGGGGATTTTCCGGAAAAAGATTTATAAATCTCTGATAATAAAAGGCTGATTGAGAAAAATCTCCTATTTTGTAGTAAGAGTATCCTATCCAGTAGTAGGCAAGAGGAAGATCAGGACTCTTCGGGAATTTATCAATTAATTTTTTTAGCTCAACTGTTGCTTTTTTATAATCCTCATTTCTTATATAGTAGTTTGCTATTTTAAATTGAGCAGCGTCAGCATCGGGAAAGGAAGGGTATTTTTCCACTATCCGGGAAAATACATCAAGTGCTTCTCTGTCTTTTTTCAATCTTTGATAGGCCTCTCCTATCTTGAAAAGAGCAGGAGGTATAAATTCACTCTCAGGGTATTGAGAGATCATCTTGTTGAATACAGATATGGCCTCTGAGAATTCTGACATGTTGTAGAGGCAGTTTCCTATAAGATAAAGGGAATGTTCCACAAGGTCTTTTCTTTCTGGGAACCTTTTTACCACCTCTTGAAAAACATCCTTTGCTTTAGCAAAATTTTGCTCGTGGAAGTAGGTCCATCCAATTGCATATTGTGCATCCGGGGTATTAGGATTTGTTGGGAATTCCTCTATAAACCTCTGGTAATATGATCTTGCCTTGCTGTATTCTTCCAGCTTAAAGTAAGATGCTCCAATTTGGTAGATAGCAAGAGAAGCAAGTGGTGACTGAGGGTAGTTTTTTAAAAGAGAGGAATAGGTACTTATTGCCTCTTCAAATCTTTTTAGGTTAAAAAGACAGTTTCCTTTTTGAAGAAGAGCATCAGGTATTTTTTCAGACTGAGGGTAGTTTTTTATCACTTTTTCAAACGCTTCAAGAGCAAGAGCATAGTTATTCTCACCAAGATAGCACCAGCCTATTTCATACTGGGAGAGAGAAGCTTCTTTTGTTGCAGGATAATCTGATACAATTTTTAAAAAGTATTTCCTTGCCTCAGAAAAATTTTCCATATTCAAAAGAGACTCTGCAAGCTGAAATGTTGCCTCAAGATAAAAGGGAGATTGAGGGTATTCCTTCACTATTTTTTCAAAGTGCTCTTTTGCCTTTTCAAAGTCCTCCATGGCAAAGTATGAGTACCCTGCTCCTATTATTGCTTCCTGCAGGAATTCGCTTTCTTTGTGAAAATCTATAACGTTCTTATAAGCTTGAGCGGCAAGATCGTATTTTTTCTGATAATAGTAACAGTCACCAAGTCTTACCCAGGCCTCTGCCACATTTAAGGAGGAGGGATAGGTATTGATGAATTCCTGAAAGGAAGAGGTTGCCTCATCAAAGTTTTTTTCCTGATAGTAGGTGTAGGCAATACCAAAAAGAGATTCCTCTTTCCATTTGCTTTCAGGATTCTCAATCTCCTTTCTGTAAGCCTGTCTTGCTTCTTTGTATCTACCAAGCTGGTAAAGTGCCTCTGCTTCCCAGTAGAAAAGGTTTACCTTTTTAAAGTCCTCAACTGCCTTGGTGTAATTTGCAAGCTCAAAGTAAGAAAACCCTCTTTCTGTGTAAACATCTTCTGTGTAAGGCGAGGAGGGATAGGCTTCCAGGAAGGCGGTGAATTCTTTAATGACCTTAGAAAAACTTTTTGTAAGATAAAGAAGTTTGGAGTATATATACCATGCCTCCTGATAATGTTCAAAGTTCTTATAATCTTCTTTTAATTTTTTAAAAAAGGTGAGCGCTTCCTTATAGTTTTTTTTCTGGTAGTAAATATATCCTGCAGAGTAAAGAGCATAGGGTAAAAGCTTGCTTTCAGGATAGCTTTTTATAAGATTTTTATAAGCTGAGAGAGCATCATCCAGCATTTTCAGGTTATAATAACACTCTCCAAGCTGGTAGGTTGCCTTATCAAGAATATCACTTTTTGGATATTTTTTTAGAAGCTCTTCAAAAGCCTTTGCTGCCTGTTCATATTTTTTAGTTTGCCATAAACTCATTCCCATCCAGTATTGAGCCTCATCACATCTTTCATCATCCGGGTATTTTTCTATAAAATTTTGAAACTGCACTGCAGCAAGGTCAAATACTCCATCCTCATAGAGTTTCTGCGCAACGAGGAAGTCTTCATCGGCGGGTGTTTGAGTAAATGATGGCAAAGGTAGAATAAATCCGCATATAATTATAAAAATTCCTGTAAATATCAGGTATTTTTTTGCTTTTTTCATTTTTTTTCTCCTTGGTTTCCTGGATTAGTGTTTTTCTCCCTGGCATTTCTATTTTAACATCAGAAAGTTCCTTGTCAAATAAAAAGATGGACTTTTTCTTAACTTGGGTAATTTGACATGGTGGATTTTGTGGGTAGTATTATTAAAAAAAGAATAAAAAAATGCCTTATTTTGTTCATCTACACACTCACAGTGATTACAGCCTTCTTGATGGTGCGTGTAACATTTCTCAGCTTATTGAGAGAGCCTCTCAGCTTAATATGCCTGCCCTTGCCCTTACCGACCACGGAAATGTCTTTGGGGCAATAGAATTTTATGAGGCAGCCTTACAAAAAGGTATAAAGCCAATTATAGGCTGTGAGGTGTATGTTGCACCTTACTCTCGTTTTAAAAAAAGAAGGATAAAGGGGGAGGATGTTGCCTATCATCTTACCTTGCTTTGTAAAAACGAGCAGGGTTACAAAAATCTTATGGAGCTTGTAAGCAAGGGTTTTACCGAGGGTTTCTACTATAATCCAAGGGTTGATAAAGCTCTTCTTTCTGAGCTTAAGGAGGGTATTATAGCTCTTTCAGGTTGTATTAAGGGGGAAATTCCCTCACTTTTATTAAAGGGGGAGGTTGAAAAAGCCTGTAAAGTAGCAAAGGAGTTCAGAGAAATATATGGCGATGATTTTTATCTTGAAATACAGGATAATGGGCTGGAGGAACAAAAAGAGGTTAACAGGGGTTTAATACAGATTAGCAAGGAGCTTTCCATACCGCTTGTAGCGACAAACGATATTCACTATCTTGACAGGGAAGATGCAAGAGCTCAGGAGGTTTTGATTTGCATTCAAACAGGGAAGACGCTTGATGATGCGAACAGATTGAAGTTTTCCTCATCAGAGCTTTACTTTAGAACAGCTGAGGAGATGCTGGAGAGGTTTGAGGATTTAAAAGAAGCAGTGTACATGTCTGGAGAAATTTCGGAAAAATGCAACCTGACGCTGGAAAAAGGAAAAGTTTATCTTCCCGTGTACACTCCTCCTGACGGAAGCAGTCTTGTGGATTACCTGAAAAGACTCTGTGAGGAAGGGATTAAGAGACGTTATTCTTCTCCTTCAAGAGAAGTTATTGAAAGGCTTAACTATGAGCTTGATGTCATTTCTGATATGGGTTATGCCGGCTACTTTCTTATAGTGTGGGATTTTATACGGTATGCCAGGGAAAAAGATATTCTTATTGGACCGGGAAGAGGTTCTGTTGCTGGAAGTCTTGTTGCCTATCTTTTAGGTATAACCGAGATAGATCCTTTAAAGTATGGGTTGATATTTGAAAGATTTCTAAATCCTGAGAGAAAGACTCTTCCTGATATAGACATAGATATTCAGGATAACAGAAGAGGAGAGGTGATAGAGTATGTAAAGAAAAAATATGGAGAGGAAAATGTTGCCCAGATTATCACCTTTGGAACCATGGCCGCTCGTGCAGCTATCAGGGATGTAGGCAGGGTTTTGGGTATGCCTTATACATTTGTGGATAAAATTGCCAAGTTAATTCCTCCCAATACCAGGTTAAGCAGAGCCATTGAAAATAGTCCCGAGCTTCAGGAGCTTATAGCAAAAGATGAAAAGGTAAAGACTTTATTTGAGATTGCCCAGAGGATTGAAGGGCTTACAAGACATGCTTCAACTCATGCAGCAGGGCTTGTGATAGCTCCTGGAAAACTTACCCATTACACCCCTCTTTACAAGACTAACAAGGATGAAATCACAACTCAATATGATATGCGTTCTCTTGAAGCAATAGGTCTTCTCAAGATGGACTTTTTGGGATTGAAGACACTTAACGTCATTAAAGAGACAATAGAGCTTGTGAGAAAATACAAAGGGAAAAACATTGACTTAGAAAATATCCCTCTTGATGATGCTCCAACCTATAGAATGCTTTCTCGGGGAGAGACAGCAGGCCTTTTTCAACTTGAAAGCAGAGGCATGCAGGATCTTTTAAAAAGACTTAAGCCTGAGAAATTCGAGGATATTATTGCAGTGCTTGCTCTTTACAGACCGGGACCTTTGCAAAGCGGGATGGTGGACGAGTTTATAAAAAGAAAAAACAAAGAAAGCAGGGTGGATTACTTTCATCCAAAACTAAAGTCCATTCTTGAGGAAACATACGGGGTTATACTTTACCAGGAACAGGTTATGCAGATAGCCAACGAGCTTGCTGGATTCAGTCTGGGAGAAGCTGATATTCTGAGAAGAGCTATGGGAAAGAAAATACCTGAGCTTATGGAAGAGCAAAGAGGGAAATTTATCAAGGGAGCTATTGAGAGGGGTGTTGAGAGAAAGATTGCAGAAAAGATATTTGATATTATGGCTCATTTTTCAGGTTATGGCTTTAATAAATCTCATTCAACCGGCTATGCTCTTATTTCCTATCAAACAGCATTCTTAAAAGCAAACTATCCTCTTGAATTTATGGCAGCTCTTTTAACCTCAGAAAAGGATAATACCGATAAACTGACTTACTATATGAGTGAATGTCACCGTATGGGGATAAAAGTTTTACCTCCTGATATTAACCAATCCTGGGCTAATTTTACAGTTGTGGATAAAAAAGACACCTCTTCTAAGAAGAAAAGTCAGAAAGAAAAGATAAGATTTGGTCTTACTGCTATAAAAAATGTGGGGGAGGCTGCAATATCCTCCATTCTTGAGGAAAGAGAGAGAAATGGTAAATTTAAATCTATTTTTGATTTTTGCAGAAGGGTTGACCTTAGAGTGGTTAATAAGAAAGTTTTGGAAAGTCTTATCAAATGTGGTGCTTTTGATTCTTTACCCGGTTCAAGAGCCCAGAAACTTGCAGTTATTGATCAGGCAGTGGAAAAGGCTGCCATGATTAACAGAGAAAAAGAAAAAGGACAGCTTTCTCTTTTTGGGGAAAGAGAGGAGAAAGATGAAGTTGATCTGCCCCATGTTAAGGATGTTTCAAGAAAAACAAAACTTAACTGGGAAAAAGAACTTCTGGGAGTTTATCTGTCAGGTCATCCCCTTGATGGTTATAGAAAGAGAGTATCTGTGTGCTCCACTCATTCTGTGGCACAACTCAAACAACTCGAGGATGGACAGAGGGTAAGAATAGGTGGAGTTATAAATACGCTTTCTCTTAAAAGGGATAAAAAAGGAAAGCCCATGGCTTTCTTTATTCTTGAGGATCCGGAATCGGAAGTTGAGGTGGTGGTTTTTGCCAAGGTTTATGAGGAATTTTCCTCATTTATAAGGGAGGGAGAGATTGTCATTGTGGAAGGTAGAGTGGATGCAACCTCAGATCCACCAAAGGTTGTTGCAAACCATATTCTTACCTTCTCCTCTCTTGATAATAAAAGCTGTGAGTTTCACATAAGAATTAATCCGGAAAACTGGAAAAAGAGTAGACTGGAGAAATTGAAGTCTTTGCTGAATGAAAGAAAGGGGAAAAATTCTGTTTATCTGCACTTTGAGGGTAATGGTCAAAATATAGTTATAAAATCAAAGTCCTTAAAGGTGGAATTCTCAGAGGAGATAATATCAGAGGTAGAAGAGCTTATGGGGAAGGAGAGGTGCTGCTGGATAAACTAAAATATTCCGCCAAAACTCAGGAAGAATTTTCCTTCGTTTTTATAGTCAAAAGGCCAGCTAATCCCAAAACGCATGGTGAGTGAATATTTGCCAAAGGGGAGCATGCGCAGGCGAATTTCAGCACCTGCATCTTTATAAAGCTTTTCCTCTTTAAATTTTTCTTTTTCTCTCCAGGTACTTCCTGCATCAAAGAAAAAGGCAAGGGATAATGTGTCAAAGAAAAACGCAGAGGAACCACCGAGTCTTCTTTTCAGGTCAACTCTGTATTCAACTGACCCTGTGACAAGATTTTCTCCTGCTGCACAGTCCAGAAACTCCTGGGGATAACCCCTCACATCTTCTCCTTCTTTAAGAGAAAAAAGGATGAGGGGTTCAGGAGATATATTTTTTATCTTTTTTCCTTTTATTTTTAAAGCTATACCTGAATTCTTAGACATTCTTAAGTAACTTCTGAGCTCGGAGTAGAAGCTGAGGTAGTCAAGCTCGCTTCCAATATCTTTACTTGCCCACTCTCCTTCAATCTGGAATCTCGTTCCCCAGGGAAGAAGATCATACTCCCGCACAGGTATCAGGTTAAGATAATTAAGGTTTGCCTTGATTGATCTTATAACTCCTTTCCAGGATACAGGCTCCAGGGTGGAGGTTAAAAGGGAAGTTTTTGTCCTTTGTTGAAGATAAGTTGCCCCAAGGGAAATTTTGTCATCCACAGGAAGATAAGCTCCTACCTGCTGGACAGAGTTTTCTACAGGGAAAGTTTCTCCCTTAAAACTTGATGTTCCCTCCTTTTTGTAAACATCTATCCAGAATGTAGGCTCAAAGCTTTTTGTAAGGTAGATAACCTCATACTGAGTGGTATCTGATAGAAGTGCCTGGCACATTAAAGTGTGCTTTTCCAGAGTATCTGAGGCTAAGGCTTCTATGGAGAAAAAAGATTCCTCCTCACTTATAGAAAACCAGGGGAAAATGTAGTTGATTTTTATTTGAGGCTGGTAAGGGTATATCTTTTTTCTCAGGGGCTTTTTTTCTCCTTTTATATAACCCAGAATTTCTCTTTTTTTCTGAGTGGAAAAACTTCTGTCTTTTTTCTGAAATTCAACAGAAACCTTGCGGGAAATTATTTTTTTATAGGGAAAAATGTAAATTGAAAAGTTTTCTTTCTGATATTGAGAAAAGGCAATTTTTTCTCCGTCGGAAGATAAAGCAGGATCGAAAATCCCTCCCTCTATTCTTGTGTGAAGGGTGAGCTGTTTTGTTTCAATATCAAGGGACCAGAGATTGAAGGTCTTTGTTTTTCTGTCAGAGACAAATATGACTCTCTTTCCCTCAGGGGAAAATATCGGACACCTGTCATCAGCCTCATCGTTTGTGAGAGAATAGATTTTCCTTTCTTTTAGCTCCAAGAGAAAAATGTCCCTTTTCCCTTCATAAAAGCGCACAAATACAATTTTCTCTCCATCAGGAGAAAATGCTGGTGCAAAATTTTGAGTTACACCATCTTTATCTGAGGTTAACCTGTAAATTTTTTTATCTTTAAGGTGAAAAAGACAGAGATTGGAGTTTCCTCCTTCTTTTTTGACAAAGAGGATTTTATCGCCTGAAGGAGAAAATACCGGATGAAAGGCTCTTTCTCCAGAAGTTAACCTTTTTATTTTTCTGGTAAAGATATTAATCTGGTAAAGATCAGAGATAAAGACTCTTTTTGAAGGCAAAAATGTGGTTTTTGAATAAACTATGAATTTTCCGTCCGGAGAAAAACATATGTAGGGATTTACATCTTTTACAAGCTTTTCTATTCTTTTTGTATTAAGGTTCATAAGGTAAAGGTCAAATATGGCATAATCATAACCTTTGTTGGAAACAAAGGCAAGATAATTTCCCTCAGGCGAGAAGACAGGAGACTGAGCTCTTTTTCCCCATCTCAGGAAAGGATTTTTAAAGATTTTATCTTCTTTTTCCTTCTGTGCTTTTTCAAAAATCCATTCTCTCCATTCTCTGTAAAGTTCAAGGGAGTCTTTTCCTAAAACCTCCTTGAGAGCCTGGTTAAAGTTAACAAAATGAGGCAAAGGATAAAGAGCTCCTCCTCCTGTTACATCTATTATCCCCACAATACTTAAAAGAGGCTGATTTCTCAGGTTTTCAAAAATTTTAGAGATTTTTTCCTTCCCGTATGTTTCAAATATATACCGGACAAGGCTGTCTGACTGATAGTATCCACTCATTCTTCCCCATCCATCGAAGAAATAAAAAGCTCCAAGTTCTCCTTCTGACATAATCTTCCCCTCTTTTGCCTGGTCTGAGACCATCATCTCTTTCAGGGAGTGCCACTCTTCTCCAAGATACTGAGCCAGACCTTCAACAAACCACATAGGTAAAACTAAGTTGGTTAAAGCCTTTCTTAAGGGGATAAGAGATTCATCTATGGCAGCAAAGCTTATGTAATGAGTTAACTCATGTCCTATTACCTCTTTCATCCAGCTAAAATTCCCTGAACTTTGCAGAGGGTCAGATTGAGCCTGGATTACAATTTTCTCCTGAAATAAGGAGGTATAGCCACCTGTTTTATCATCGTAGTTCTCTATTACTATGGGAATTTTTTTTCTGGGGTGATATCCTATAACGGAGGTAAGTTTTTGATATATATTTTCAGCTACTTCAGCTGCATTTAAGGCGAAGTTTTCCTCTTTTTGATGGTAATGAATTAAAAAATGGTCTGTTTCAACTACCTTCCATTTAAGCTCAGGATGGTTAAACTGACAGATTGCCTTTTCCGGAAAAGTGAATGTCAGGATAAAACAAAAAAGAGATATTAAAAGGAGAAAATCCCTCCTCTTTTTTCTTTCTGGTGGGCAATTCAATAGCATCTGCAAGCTAAACTATCTTCCCCACTTTTACTTTTATCTCTCTAACGTTTTCAATTCCCACAGTAGTGTTAAGGTATTTTTTTATAACATTTTGAAGCTCATCTATAAGCCTTGGAATCTCACCCTGAGCCTGGACTGAAAGAGAAAGCTCTACGTCAACCCCTTCTTCAGTTGATCTAACTTTTGCTTTAAGGTCCTGCACTCCTTCAACTTCTCTTCCCACTCTCTGGATGAAGTCAGATATTGCTCTCTGAGATATTTCAATTTCGCCAAGAGGGTTTCTCAAAGGAATTATCGTGCCCTTTTTTTCTGTCCAGGTGAAAATGGGAAGGTAGATGCTCAAAAAAAGAAGAAAAGCAAATACCACAGTGGTTATAAGTTTGACGATGAAATTAAGTTCCACTGCTGTTAAAGCACTGAAGATGAGAATTTTTGGCATAGCTCCTGTACTTACTGTAAGTCCTCCTATGGAAAAAGCAGCAAGGGAAACAAGCCCTATAATCCATAAAACTTTCTGATAAATTTTCATAAGTCCCTCCTTTAATCAGACTTCGGGATAAATTTTATCCCTTTTATTATTACATCTATCTTTTTTACCTTAATTCCCAGATTTTCCTCTATTTCCTCCTTTATTCTTTTTTGAACCTCTTCGACAATGGTGGGAATGAAGTTTCCTTTTTTCACCACAAGACCGATTTTTATTTCTGTCCCCTCGGGGGTCTGTTTTATCTGAATATTATCCCCAAAGAGTCCTTTTTTTACAGACCAGACACCCTCTATCTGTTTTATCTCTTTTTTTATTAATTTTGTAAGGACCTTTTTCTCTATTTTGTAAGTTTTTTCTTCCAAAATTTTCTCCTCTTCTCAGCTTTTTAATATTTTCTTTTCAACAAAGTCGGTGTAAAAATTACCGCTTAGAAAATCCTCATGTTCAATGATTTTCTGATGTAAAGGAATAATTGTCTTCACACCTTCTATAACAAATTCCTCAAGGGCTCTTTTCATCCTGGCTATGGCTTCCTGTCTGTCTTTTCCCCAGCTTATAAGCTTGGCTATCAAAGAATCATAAGAGGAAGGCACAGAGTATCCGGCAAAAACATGAGTATCCACTCTTATGCCCGGTCCTCCAGGAATATGGAAGGCGGTCACTTTACCTGGAGAAGGAGCAAAATTTTTATCAGGGTCCTCAGCGTTAATTCGACACTCAATAGCCACTCCATTTATGGTTATATCTTCCTGAGTGTAACCGAGGGCCTCTCCTCCTGCCACTCTTATCTGGTCTTTCACCAGGTCCCTTCCTGTAACCATCTCTGTTACAGGATGTTCAACCTGCAGACGGGTATTCATTTCCATAAAATAAAAGTTACCCTCCTCATCAAGGAGGAATTCCACAGTGCCTGCTCCGGTATACCCGAGCTCCTTTGCCACCTTCAGGGCAATTTCCCCCATTTTTTTTCTTTGCTCCTCGTTTATGAAGATAAAGGGAGACTCTTCTATGAGCTTCTGGTATCTTCTCTGGATGGAGCAATTTCTCTCTCCAAAGTGGACTACATGCCCGAAAAAATCAGCCATTATTTGAAATTCCACGTGTCTTGCTCGGGGGATATACTTCTCAATGTAAAGGTCAGGGCTTCCAAAAGCAACCTTTGCTTCCTGCTGGGCAACGCTAAAGCATGAGGCAAATTCCTCGTCATTCCACACCACTCTCATTCCCCTTCCTCCTCCTCCCATTGCTGCTTTTAACATCACAGGATAGCCGATTTCAGATATTACCTTTTTTGCCTCCTTTTTATTCTTTATTACCCTGTCAGAACCGGGGATTATGGGTATTCCTGCCCTGGATAAAGTGTTACGTGCTTCCAATTTATTCCCGAGTTTTCTCATGACCTCGTGAGCCGGGCCAATGAATTCTATTCCAGAACTGCGACATATCTCGGCAAACTGTTCATTTTCCGCCAAAAAGCCATATCCTGGATGTATGGCATCAGCACCAGATATTTCAGCAGCACTTATTATTCTTGGCACATTGAGGTAGCTTTCAGCAGGTTCTCTTGGGCCTATACATATAGCCTCATCAGCAAACAAAACAGGGAGGGAGTGCTGGTCTTCTTTGGAGAAAACAACAACCGATTCTATTCCAAGCTCCTTACATGCTCTTATAATACGTAAGGCTACCTCTCCTCTGTTGGCAATAAGGATTTTGTTAAACAACTATTCCTCCTCTTTTTCAATCTCAATAACGAAAAGTTCCTGGTCGTATTCCACCGGTTGCCCATTTTCAACAAGTATCTCCTTTACTCTTCCTGCTACATCAGAGGTTACCTCATTCATTACTTTCATAGCTTCTATTATGCAAAGTGGTTGTCCGGGACGAACATATTCACCCACTTCCACCAGAGGTTCCTCGCCTGGAGAGCGAGCTCTGTAAAATGTTCCTACAAGAGGTGATCTGACAAAAAACTCTTTACCGCCTTCCTTTTCCTCTTTTTTTTCTTCCTCCACAACCTGCCTTGCTTCCTCTCTCTCCTGTGGGAGTGTTTTTTTCTCATTTGTATGCTCTGCAGTCTTTTTAACCAGTCGAAGACGAACCCCCCTTTCCTCTATCTCGAGTTCAGAGAGAGAAGACGACTCAAAGATACCGACTATTTTCTTTAACTCTTCAAGGTCCATTTTTCCCTTTCCATTTTTATTTTTTATTTTTTTCCAACATATTCTCCACTTCGCGTATCTATTCGGATTATGTCTCCTTCTTTTATGAAAATAGGAACCTGCAGCTTATACCCGGATTCCACAGTGACAAGCTTGGTAGCAGAGCCAACAGTATCTCCTTTTACACCAGGTTCTGCTTTTTTCACCTCCATTTCTACAAAAACAGGAAGCTCAATCCCTACTATTTTCCCCTCGTATATCTGAAGGTTAACCTCCATATTTTCTTTTAAAAAATGGGCTTTTTGCGAAAGCTGGTCTTTGTGAAGGACCTTCTCCTCAAAGGTTTCAAGGTCCATGAAATAAAAGTTATCACCTTCCCGGTAAAGATACTGGGCAGGCTTTTGTTCAATAAAGGCATCTTTTATTTTTTCCTCTGGTTGAAAAACTTTTCTTAATACCTGTGAGGTTTGAAGATTCTTTAGCCTGGTTCTTACAAATGCTCCTCCTCTTCCTCTCTTGACATGTTGAAATTCTTCCACCACGTATAAAGCTCCATCTATATCTATTGTCATACCTTCCCTGAGGTCATTTGCTGTAATCATGGCAGAATTTTACCTCCTTTACTTGTTACTAAAATTGTATCTTCTAATCTTGCTCCTCCTTCTCCACTGAAATATATACCCGGTTCCACAGTAATCACCATACCGTCTTTAAGAGAGGCGTTGGATTTTTGTTTGATAAAAGGCTCCTCGTGCACCTCAAGACCCACTCCATGACCTGTTCCGTGCAGAAAATTCTCTGCATAGCCTTTTCTTGTAAGTTCTTCTTTAACGATTTTATGAATCTCGGATGATTTTACTCCTGGTTTTATCCGTTCAATAGCCTTTCTTTTCACACTTTCCAGAAGTTTTAGTCTCTCCTCCCAGGTTTTTGAGGGAGGACTACCCCATACAAATGTCCTTGTAATATCTGCACAGTAACCTTTTACCCTTGCTCCTATATCTATGGTTACAAGGTCTCCTTTTTTTAATTTTCTTTCTGTAGGAGCTCCATGAGGCAGAGATGTCCTTTCTCCAAAAAGAACTATGGGATCAAATGCAAGGTCATCTGCTTCTTTTAATATGTAATTTATGCATTCTCTTGCAACATCTTTTTCTCTTATTCCTGTGTGTAAAATTCCTCTCAGATAGTCAAAAGCACTTAAGGTGATTTTTGCTGCCTTCTTTATAAATTCTATCTCTTCTTTTTCTTTCACTGACCTTATTTTTCCTACAAAGTCGCAGGGAACAAGCTCTGACGAAAAATTTTCCTTTATCCTTTTATAACCTGCAAAAGTTAGGGAGTTTTGCTCAAATCCACACCTTTTTATTTTAATAAGCTCTGCTATTTTCTTTAACGTGTTCTCCAGAGTGTTTTTATATATTGCAATTTCCCATCTATTCTTTATTCTTTCTGTTTCTTCCCGGTACATGGGTGAGGTCAGGATAAATTTTCTATGTGGAGTAAAAAGTGCTGCTCCTTCTACCCAAACTCCGGAAAAATAAAAAATATCCACTCTGGAAGTGATAAGGAAAGCATCAAGACCTTTTTCTTCTAATTTTCTTTTCAGTTTCTCCCAGCGATAATCCATTATTACTCCACATATTTTTTCAACTTCTCGTCCTTTAATATCTCGTCCACAAATTCCTTCATTCTTCCAGAAGATTCCCTGTTTAAGATAAGTGTCCCCTTTTCAGAATTTACGACAATCAAATTAGAGACCCCTATTACTCCAAGGATTTTTTTTTCTTTGTTTATCAATATACAGTTCCCTGTTTCTATCTCTTTGACTATTCCCCGAACAATGTTGCCTTTTTCATCTTTTGGGAAGATTCTAAATAAAGCCTGCCACTCACCAATATCGTCCCATACAAATTCTGCCGGGATAACTGCAGCTTTTTTGGTTTTTTCCATCACTGCGTAATCAATGGAGATTTTGGGGAGCTGGGGGTAGACTTTTTCTATAACTTCTTCTTCTCCGGGAGTCCCGAGGGCATCCTCTATTTTCTTTATCCCCTCGTAAAGTAGAGGAAGATGTGTTTTAATTTCTTCAAGTATCACACCTGGACGCCAGGCAAACATCCCTGCATTCCAAAGGAAATCTCCGCTTTCAAGAAAACTTTTTGCTTTTTTGTGTGATGGTTTTTCAGTGAACCTTTCCAGTTTATAACAGGAAATTCCATCAAGCTCCTCTATTTTTTCTCCCACTTTTATATATCCGTATCCTGTTTCAGCTCTTGTGGGCTTGATGCCAACTGTCACAAGATGTCCCTTTTCTGCAAGCTTTATAGCTACCTTAATTGTTTTATTAAACTTTTGGTCGTTTTCGATCAGGTGGTCAGAGGGAAGAAAGACAAGAGGTGTATCTTCCCTTTTTTGTTTTTTTATGTAAACAGTAGCAAATCCTATACAGGGAGCTGTATCTCTTCCCTCTGGTTCTTTTATTATTTTCTCAGAAGAAAGCCCGGGAATATGGGAGAGGGTTTTTTCCACAAGCTCGCGACGGGTTACAATGTATACGTTTTCTTTACCGAACAGATTGACACATCTTTTATAAGTTAAAAGAAGAAGACTTTCCCCTCCTTTTATAGCCAGAAATTGTTTGGGGTGGTTGATGTTACTTTCTGGCCAGAGTCTCTTGCCAAATCCTCCAGCCATAATGATACCATATGCCATCTTTTCCCTCTCATTTTACTTTAAACTACTGAAATGATAATAAAAAGAGTGTCTTTGTCAATTCTACTCTGTTTTTCCTGTTTTACCCCTATCAGGTTTTAAATCCTCCACCCTCCGTATTTTTTAAAGTATTCCACAAGACCTCCTGCCTCAATTATGCTCAGTATCTCAGAAGGAAAAGGGGTAATGGATAAGGTTTTTTCTCTATTGCAGACAGTTATTGCTCCTTTTTTAAGGTCAATTAGAAGAGTATCGTCCTGGTTTATTTCATCGGTGTCTGTTATGATTATGGGAAGACCTATGTTAATTGCATTCCGATAAAATATCCTTGCAAAAGACTTCGCAATGACTGCTCCAATGCCTGCATACTTTATGGCAAGGGGAGCCTGTTCTCTTGAGGAACCGCATCCGAAATTTTCACCTGCTACAATGAAATCCCCGGGTGATATTTTTTGGTAGAAATCAGGACATATATCTTCAAGGAGGTGTCTTGCAAGCTCATTTGGGTCAAGAGTCTTAAATTTATACCTTCCTGAGATGATGTAGTCGGTATTTATATCATCTCCTAATTTATGAACCTTTCCTTTTAAAATTTTTTCACTCATTTAAGTATCTCCTTGGATCGGTAATTTTTCCGTTTAAGCAGGAAGCTGCAACTGTTGCAGGCGAGGCAAGGTAAATAAAGGAGTTTGGATTACCCATTCTTCCTTTAAAATTTCTGTTTGCAGTGGAAATTACATTTTCTCCATCAGCAGGGATTCCGTTGTGTGTTCCCACGCAGCACCCGCAACCGGGTGTTACCACGGCAGCTTTTGCCTCTACAAGTTGAGAAATTATCCCCTTCTTTAAAGCTTCAAGATAAACCGTGCGAGAGGCAGGTGCTACAATTAACCTTACATCAGGGTGAACCCTTTTCCCCTTTAAAATTGAAGCTGCTATTTGCAGGTCCTCAAGTCTTCCATTGGTGCAGGTTCCAATAAAAGCCTGCTGGATAGGTGTTCCTTCCACCTTTTCAACAGGAAAGACATTATCCACACTGTGAGGGCAGGCTACCTGAGGGGAAATATTTGATATATCATACTCAAAGATTTTGTCGTAAGATGCTCCCTCATCAGGAACAACAGGAGTTATTTTTTCTTCTACTTTACCTTCCAGCCATTTCACTGTCTTTTCATCAGCTCTCATAATTCCTGCTTTTGCCCCCATTTCCATAGCCATGTTAGATATTGTGAATCTTGCTTCCATGGAGAGCTCTTCAATCACTTCTCCTTCAAATTCAATTGATTTGTAAACTGCTCCTCGAGAGGTAATTTTCCCCATAAGGTAAAGTATTATGTCTTTGGAATAAACTCCCTCAGGTATCTTTCCAGTAAGGATAATTTTTATGCTTTCAGGAACTCTAAGCCATATTTTTCCGGAAGCCATGACCGCTGCAAGGTCAGTTGATCCCACACCTGTTGCAAATGCGTTAAGTGCTCCGTAGCTTGAGGTGTGAGAGTCTGCTCCCACAACAAGGTCCCCGGGTTTGACGTAACCTTTTTCTGTTGTAACCACATGGCAGACACCTTCCCCCACATCATGAAGTTTGACTTTATGTTTTTTTGCGAAATCGCGCATTAACTTATGTAGAGCTGAAATTTCCCTGTTTGGAGGAGGAGCGCTGTGATCTATGAAAAAGGCAATTTTTTTCGGGAAAAGCACTTTTTCTTGCTCCATTTTTTTAAAAACCTCAATTGCAAGGGGAGCTGTTCCATCCTGTGCTATGGCAAAGTCAACATCCGCAATTACAAGTTCACCTGCTTTTACCTCCTTTTTACAGTGACTTGAGATTATTTTTTCGGCAACCGTCATTTTCATTTTTCTACCTCTTTCTGTCCATATTTTTCTCTGTATATTTTGACAACTTTATCAATTTCCTCAGGTTTCATCTCCTCCACCTCTCCCTTTAATAAAGCAAGGTGAACAGTTTTTGCTATGTCCTCCAGGACTATTGCTTTCCTGACAGCCATCTCAGGGGTTTTCCCTATTGTAAATACTCCGTGTTTTTTCATCAGAATAGCACAGGAATTCCCAATAGAGTGAAGGATCTCTCTTCCTATTTCCTCATCTCCTATAGGGACATACTCCCCTACAGGAATTCTTCCACCAAACTCATAGGCTATTGCTATAAGACAAACAGGGATAGGCTTTCCAAGAGCAGCAAAACTTGTTGCATAGTTTGAATGGGTGTGAACTATTCCATTCACATCCCTTCTGTGTTTATAAATGTAAAGGTGAGTTCTTGTATCAATGGATGGTTTAAGTTTCCCTTCTATAATGTTACCCTCCATGTCGACAATGCTCATCATAGAAGGCTCAAGTTCTGAATAATCCACTCCACTTGGCTTGATAACTACATATCCTGTCTCAGGGTCTCTTGCACTGACATTGCCACTTGTTGTCCTCACCAGGTTATTTTTTGGAAGTTCCTTGTTTAGTTTGCAAACACGTTCTTTTAATTCCTCCAGCATCTTTTCCTCCTCAAAAACAGGATAAGATAACAGGGTAGTTTGTTTTTATTAAATTTTTAAATATAAAAAAATTGCAAGAAGTCCAAAAATAAGTTCTACTGTGATGAGAGTTAAAACAAGCCTTCTTTCACTTATCCCTCCAGAAATTTTCATGATAAGTTGGCACAGACTTACAGGACCATGAGAGGGGCAGTATAGCTTTCCCTCTCTGTACTCTCCCTTCCATCCTTTTGAAGGGAAACCGTTAAAAAATTTCAGGATAAAGTCAAAAAAATAAGGGATAATTATTACAGCACCTGCAAGTTCGAAGTTACCAAGGATCACTGCTGAGGCAATTATAGAGCCTATACTTAAGGTTCCCACATCTCCAATAAGCACTTTTGCAGGATACCAGTTATACCTTAAAGTTGCAAGAAGTGCTCCCAATCCTGCAACAAGAACTATGAAAGAGGTGGTGGATTTTATAAGGTAAGCAATTACCATCAGGCATCCTATAGCTACTGCTCCCATCCCCAATTCAAGCCCGTTAAATCCAGCGAGCATGTTAACTGCATTAGCTGCCCCTGTTATTCCAAGAGGAACAAGGATTAGAGAGTAAACTATTCCAAAATCTACCGTTCCCACAAAGGGAATATTCATTACTGTGTGACCTGCTTTTATTGCTACAAGAGGAAAAGATGCAAATATGGGAATTATAGCCTTCACACTTTGTGGTAAAAGCATAAGGTCATCTATTATTCCTATAAGAGCAATTAAAAGGACAGTGGATAAAATAGCAAAGATGTCAATAAGGTTTACACCTCCAAGCTGATGAGAAAAAGTTCTAAGGGCTACGGCTACAATTACTCCTGCAGAAAATCCTGCAACTGTAACAAGTCCCCCCATTTCGGCAATTCTGGGTTCATCGGGCTTGTTAACATCTTTTCCCACTATTCCTGCTTTTTTTAACTGATTTATAGCTTTTGGAAATACACCAAAGGGGATAACAAAGGAAACTGTAAAAATTAGAATTACAGATGATAATTCCATCATTTTATGCTATCCACCTGAGAGAAGATACGATAAACCATACACCAAAACTTATTAAAAGAAGACTTGAGACACCTATTAGCAAAAGTTGAGCTTTTTCTCCCCATATTTTTCCTGAGTGATGAGCTACAAAGGATACGGTTGAATACCAGAAAAAATCACACAGCCAGTGCACAACACCGAAAAGAAAAAATCCTATAAGACCAAAACTTGCAGATTTTATGATGAGGGTGGTTCCTACTGTAACCCACCACAAGACAAAATAGGGGTTTAAAAGGCTTGTAACAGCTCCTGCTAAAGTGGCTCTTGAGGTCGGATTTTCCTGAAAAGAAGCCTTCGCCGCTGACTTGAGATGAAATATATCCTTTCCCAGGTAGATAAGAACTATCCCTCCTGCAATTCCCAGGAATATCCTCACAAATTGGTTTTGAAAGAAATTGTAGAGTCCAAAGTAAATGAGAAACATAAGGGGAAATTCTACAATCCCGTGTCCGATGGCGACAAAGGAACCGGCAAACTTTGAGTTAAAACTTTTGGAGATGGTTGCAGCAAATACAGGTCCTGGCATCATCACACCTGAAAGCGATATTCCTATGACAGTTAGAAGAAAAAAAAGCAAGCTCCCTTCTCCTTCTCGCTTTAAGTTAGGTTATAACTATATATTTGTTGCATATTATGTCAAATTCAAAATAAAAAGAAAAAACTAAGTTTTTGATAAGGTAGACTTTCAGTTTAAATTCTGGCAGGGTGGGGGAGAAGGAAAGTTTGCATCTGGTTTTTCCTTTTTCTTTTCCTCTTTTTCTTCCTTTAAAGAGGAATCTTCCTCCCTCACTTTTATTCCTAATTCTCCCTTTTTCAGGACTTCATCAGCAAGCCCAAATTCTATTGCCTCCCTTGCAGTAAGCCATAGTTCTTTTTTTAGAGCTTGTTTTATTTCCTCTTCTGTTTTTCCTGTATTTTTTGCTAAAAGATGATACATCTGATTTTCTATTTTTTTGAGAGCAAGGGAAAATTCCTGAAGTTCTTCAAGATTGAAACTCCAGCCCTCAAAAACAACTGTGGGCTGGTGCAACATAACGATTGTATGTTCTCCAAGATACCTTTTGTCACCACAACTTAATATTATAGCAGCACCAGAGGTTGCCTCTCCCAAGGCAAGAGTCACCACGGGGTGGCGTAGAGCCTTTATCACATCACATATTGCCATAACTGCTGTTAAAGAACCTCCTGCAGAGGAGATTCTTATACCAATTGGAGCAGAACCTGGTTTGGAATCAAGATTCATCAATGCTAATATTACCTCATCCGCCTTTGCCTTATCTATCTCTCCGGAAATACTTACCCAGCTATCTATCTCTATTTCGGGCATCTTTGCGTAAGAAAAAAGTGATCCTGCGCAAAGCACAATAGAAAAGATAAACAAAAATAAAAAAATAAACTCTACCTTTTTTCTCCTCATCTTCTTACCTTTCTTTCAGAAATTAAAAAGAGAGCATATCCTCAATTATCTCTTCTATGCTATGGACAAGTCCTTTACTTGGCACCCAGAGTGCAACGTCCTGAAGCATGAAGTAAATTTTTGGGTCTATTTCAATGGGAAAATTTCCTCTTAAGATTTTAGCATACCTTCTTGCAGCTAAAGTCTGGGCGTAGGAGGTTATTTTTCTTTTTTTCTCCTCTGTTACCTTGTCTTTCCCAGGCAAAATTATTATGGTAACTCCTTCTAATCTGTAAATCTGAGGTTCCAGTCTCCTTATCCTGGCTATTCCTACATACCTTGTTCTTTCAATATCTGTTCTGCAGGGTTTGCCATAGGGTACAGGATTTTCCTCTATTTTTTCTTCTTCATCTGCAAAACTGACGCTGAAAAACTCCTCTGTGTAAATCATCCTCCCCCCACCTTGTTGTTAAATTAAAAATTCCTCTTTCACTTTTTATTATGCTAAATTTACAGGAGTTGTCAATTTTCAAGAACTTCTATCTGGTGATCGTGTCAAGTGATTTGACAGAGATATAGGGTAATCTATAATTAAATGCTATTTAAAGATAAGGAGAAGTAAAGTATGAGCCTTCCTTTTTGGCTTACAAAAAGATTTTCTTCTTCCGAGCAGGAGAACATAGACAGGATGCACAATCTTTTAAAGTCATTTTGCCTGCACACTGTTTGTGAGGAAGCAAGGTGTCCCAATATTGGCGAATGTTTTTCTAAAAAAACTGCCACTTTTATGATTCTGGGAGATATATGCACCAGAAATTGTCGCTTCTGTGCAGTCAAGAAGGGAAATCCCTTACCCCCTGACCCTGATGAACCAGAAAATGTTGCAAAGGCTGTAAAAAAACTTGGTTTAAGGTATGTGGTCATAACTTCAGTGACAAGGGACGATCTTCCTGATGGGGGAGCAGAACAGTTTGCAAAGACAATAAGGTGTATAAAAGAAGTGTGTGGAGGAGAAACTTTGGTGGAAGTATTAGTGCCAGATTTTAAAGGAGACCTTTTGTCTCTAAAAAAAGTTTTGGAAGAAAAGCCACTTGTTTTAAATCACAATCTTGAGACTGTTCCAAGACTTTATCCTCAGGTAAGACCAAAGGCAGATTATAAACGTTCAATTGGTATTTTGAGAGAATCCAAAGAAATTTTCCCTCATGTTTACACAAAATCAGGCCTGATGGTGGGGCTGGGAGAAAAAAGGGATGAGGTGGTTGAGGTTATGAAAGATTTGAGAAGTGCAGGGTGCGATATTTTAACCATAGGCCAGTACTTAAGACCCACCTCCTGGCATCTTGAGGTTAAGGAATTTATCAGGCCTGAGGTTTTCTCCTGGTATAAGGAGGTTGCTTATTCTCTTGGTTTTATCTACGTTGCCTCTTCCCCTTTTGTGAGAAGCTCTTATATGGCAAAGGACTGGCTTAAGAGCTTGAGAAGTCCTCTACCATCTTACGAGTAAATTGAGATTTAAGCAAAAAAGCCTAATTTGCCTTTTTAATGGCTTCTATCACAGTATCTACAAGATTTTCCACCTCAAGCCCCTCTGCCTTAAAGAGTTCTTCAGCAGGACCAGAAGGTGCGTACCTTTTTACACCGAGCTTTCGAAAATAACAGTTTAAGGAGTTTTCAGCAAGGAAATTGGCTACTATACTTCCAAGCCCTGTCTTTACATTGTGGTCCTCGTAGGTTATTATTATCCCGGTTTTTGCTGCCTCCTTTAAAGTTTCTGCGTCAGGGTCACTCCAGCAGGACATATTTACAACTCTTACGCTGTATCCTTTTTCTTTAAGTATCTCCCAGGCCTGGATTGCTCTGTGCAGTAAAGTTCCTGCAGAAATAATAACAGCCAGCTTCCCTTCTCTTACAACCTCTGCTTTTCCATAAACAAATTCATAACCCTCTCCAAAAAAGGGCACACCTTCCTCAGACAAGATAATGGGCAATTTTGACCTTCCCACTCCCACAAAAAAGTTGCCAGGATGGGTGGCAACATATCTTATGATTTTGTCTGTCTGGTTGCCATCTGCCGGAATTATTATTTTGAAGCCAAAAAGGTTATTCATCACACCAGCATAGTCAATACACTGGTGAGTTTTTCCATCCTGCCCCACATCTATACCATTGTGAGTGCACACAAGTTTTAAACTGGTATGGTTTAAGTCATTTAATCTGTGCTGGTTGTAAGTCTCATCCACCCCGAATACGCCAAAATCTGAGAAGAATACGACAACTCCCTGAGTTGAGAGAGCACCGGCAATTGCGGCGGTGTTGTGCTCCTGGATTCCTCCCTCAAAAAACCATTCAGGTAAAGATTTTGCAAATTCATCAGTTTTTACAGAACCAAGAAGGTCACAGTCAAAGACAGCTATGGGAGTTTTCTTACCCCTGTTGACCTCACCAAGGCTTTTCAGTGCCTTTCCAAAAGCATTGCGATTTGCTACCTTTTCCCCTGCCCCGTAAACAATGGATTTTCCCGGGTCAATGTTTAACTCAGGTGGAATTTCCTCTTTTGCTTTAATTTGAGCAGGAGGGGTGGTTTTTCTTAAATTGAAGTACTTTTCAAGGTCATCTTCAACACCCAGCTCCTGAAGAGCTTTCCTGCATTCATCAACCGAGAGAGGCTGTCCATGATATTTAAATTTGTTCTCCATGAAAGATACTCCCTTGCCCATAACTGTTCGGGCAAGGATAGCAACGCAGTTTTCTTTATCTTTTACCGCCTCTCTCAAGGCTTTATAAATTTGCTGGTGGTCGTGTCCATCAATTTCAATAACCCTCCATCCATCGGCAAGATAATTTTCCTTTATATTTTGAGGCAT
>DRTT01000098.1 GCA_011372105.1 Candidatus Aerophobota bacterium | reverse complement strand
TTTTGTGGAAGGAACGCTCTTTCTTCTTACATCTATAGAAGTCGCCTGGTCGAGGCTGATTCCAAAAGCTTTGAACATCCCCTCGAGAATGTGATGCAATCCTTCTCCATAAAGAACGGTCAGGTGTAAAGTAAAACCGGAATATCTGCAAAAAGCTCTGAAAAAATCTCTAAAAGAGTATTTTACCTCATCATCTCCCTTCATGTCAAATACAAGCAAAGCCCTGCCACTTACATCAACCACACACCGGACAAGAACATCATCCATTGGAACCACTGACCATCCATATCTTTTAATACCTTTCTTATCTCCAACAGCCTGGGAAAAAGCTCTACCAAGACATATACCTACATCCTCCACAAGATGGTGTTTGTCTACCTCAATGTCTCCTTTAGCCTTCACCTCCAGATCGAAAAAACCATGACAGGAAAAAACATCCAGCATGTGATCCAAAAAAGGATATCCAGTATCAACGGTTACCTTACCCTCACCATCAACATTCAAATATAGGTCAATCTCTGTCTCTTGGGTCTTTCTTTTTATTCTTGCCTCACGAATCATTGGAGTAAACCTTTATGTGAAGTATCCTCTGTGTCTTCCCATCTACTTTAAATCTATCATCCATTCTGTAACCAACGACCCACACAATATTCTCTCCACTTACCAAAATAGGAATTCTATCCCTTTCAAATTTTGGTACTTTCAGGTCTATGAAAAAATCCTTGAGTTTTTTCTTGCCCTTCATTCCAAAAGGAAAAAATTTATCCCCTTCTTTTCTCGGCCTAACATAGAGAGGGCTGGAAATTTTATCCATATCAAGAAAAATTTCATCAGGATTCTCTGGAAAATGTGCCGGTTTTTCAGACAAAACCTCCGATTCAAGTACTAACCCAATATCTTCTATTTCTGTTTTTCCCGGTACATTGAGATAAGAGAAAAAATAAGGAACTCTCTCTTCTCCCTTTTCTCCCTTTTTAAAGACAAGCTCTTCGTATTCTCTCCATACCCTAATTTCTCCTGGCAGATAAACTATCTTGGTACCCTCTTTCTCCCTTAAATTTAAAATTTGCTCTATATGAGAATACTCAATACCCTCAAGATCACCCTTAAGTTTCTTTAAGAAATAACGCACAATACGACGTTGCAGACACAGGTGTAATTTTGCAAGAGCAAAAATACCAAGTCTTATTTCTCTCCCACTTATTTTCCTGACCACTTTATTTTTAACTTTCTCTGTGAGACCATCAAGAAAATCCCTTTCCACCCTTAAAAGTTCAGAGGTGCGATATATAACCTCCTCCACCCGAGGATTATAATTAGCAGAAAGATAAGGAATAAGCTCCAATCTTATTTTATTACGAAGAAAATAGGTATTTTTATTTGAAGAATCTCTTCTGGGTATGATACCGTATCTCTTACAGTATTCCTCAATTTCCCATCTAAAAACCTTTATAAGAGGACGAATAATATTTCCTCTCTTCGGAGGAATACCTCCCAATCCATCAACTCCACTACCTCTTATTAATCTCATTAAAACAGTTTCAACCTGGTCAGAAGCTGTATGACCTAAAGCAAGTTTTTTTGCCTTCACCTTATTAACAACATGTTCAAGAAAATTATACCTTACCTGTCTTGCTACTGCTTCCAATCCAAGTTTTTTTTCTTTCACCAGAAGAGGAACATTTACCGAATCACAAATTAGAGGAATACCAAGTTCTCCAGCAAAAAACTTAACCCACTTTTCATCCTCTTCTGCTTCCTTGCCTCTTATACAGTGATTCAAATGAGCAGCCCAGAGCTTGAGATTATACCTTTCTCTTAAGGAAAAAAGCAAATGTAAAAGACACGCCGAATCAGGACCACCAGAAACACCCACTACTACCTTATCTCCCTCTTCAAGCATGTGAAATTCAGAAATAGTAGATTCCACCTTTTTTAACAGAAAATCCCCTTTATCCTCCCTATCCATCTGACACCTATTTTATCCTACCTGTATTTTTTGTCAAAAACAGGTTCATTTTTTAAGATTTTTTTGAGGGGGGTATCCTACTTTCCACAGGAAAAGGCCTTGGGGAGGAGCAGTAGGTCCTGCTTTTCTGCGGTCTCTCGCTTCCAGGATAACTCTCATTTTCTCAGGAGAAATCTTCCCTCTTCCCACCTCTACCAATGTCCCGGTGATATTTCTTACCATTTTGTAAAGAAAACTATCTGCTTTAACCTGTATACTTATCAAAAAACCTTTTTTACTTATCTCAATTTTTTCCATAAACTTAATCGGATTTTCCGAGGGACTTCCTGAATTTTGAAAAGAGGAAAAATCATGCCTTCCCAAAAGATAAGAGGCTGCCTCTCTCATCAAATCGCAATTTAAAGGAACTCTAACCCACCAGCTAAATCTCCGCAACCAAGGAGAGAGAAGAAAATGATTGTAGATAAAATACCTGTATACTTTATAACAGGCACTGTATCGAGCATGAAAGTTATCTGAAACCTCTTCAGCCTTTCTCACTCTTATATCAGAGGGTAGGATACTGTTTAAAGCTTGCACCATACTGAAAGGAGAAAAAGAGCAAGGGATTTTAAAGTTAACTACCTGCCCCTTTGCATGAACACCACGGTCAGTTCTGGCAGCACTTACAACTTTTATTTTCCTTTTAAATATTTTTAGAAGAGCTTCCTCCACTTTACCTTGAACAGTAGGAACATCAGGTTGAATCTGCCATCCATAGTAAGCTGTCCCCTCATACTCAAGAACAAGCTTAATATTAGCCATCTACTCCAGACTAAACCAGTTTAACCTTACACATTAAGGCATTATCTCCTCTTCTAAATCCAAGTTTTATTATTTTAGTATAACCTCCATTTTGAGCCTGGTATCGGGGAGCAATTACTGAGAAAAGTTTCTTGACAGTTTCTTTATCCTTTACGACTCTTAATACTAACCTGCGATGGTGCAAGGAAGAGTCTTTTGCCAGAGTAATCATTCTTTCTGCCAGTCTTGCTGTCTCCTTGGCTTTAGCAAGAGTGGTGACAATCTCCTCCTTAAAAAGAAGCTCTCTTACTTGATTGGAAAGAAGAGCCTTTCTGTGATCTCGGATTCGTGAAAGCTTGTTTCCCTTCTTTCTGTGTCTCATTTTACTCGTCCCTCAAGCTTAAATTGTATTCTGCAAGTTTCTTCTTCAGTTTTTCAAGAGACTTTTCACCAAAATTATTAATCATTAAAAGTTCTTTGGCATTCCTTGTAATAAGGTCATTTACCTTATTTATACCGGCACTTTTAAGTGCATTCAGAGCCGATGTTGGAAGACCCATCTCTTCTATATCCATCTGCAGAAACTTTTCTTTAAGTTCTTCTTCTTTTCTCCTTTCCACATCTTCAAGTATAAATATCTGAGTAAAATCCTGGAGTATTCTTGCTGCTTGAGTCAAAGCTTCATCTGGAGCTATAGTTCCATCTGTAAAAATCTCCATCACAAGACAATCATAGCTTGTCTTTCTTCCAATCCGAGCAGGTAAAACTTCGTATTTAACCTTCCTTACAGGAGTAAAAATTGAGTCAACAGGTATAGTTCCCACAGGTTGATTTTCTTTTTTGTTTTCACTTGCCTCCACATACCCTCTTCCAGGAGCAATAGTTATTTGCATGGAGAGCCTGGTCTTCTCATCATTTAAAGTCGCAATATGAAGATCTGGATTAACTATTTCAATCTCACTTCCCACCTTTATATGAGATGCCTTCACCTCAAGGGGTCCCCTTTCATCAATAAAAGCCTGTCTTTCCTCATTAGCGTATAATTTTACTCTAAGTTTTTTCAAATTTTGAATAATTTGAAGCACGTCTTCCTTCACACCTGGTAAAGTAGCAAATTCATGTGTCACTCCCTCTATCTTAACAGAAGTAACAGCAGCTCCCACTATAGAGGAAAGCAGAATCCGCCGCAACGAATTCCCCAGGGTTATCCCAAACCCTCTTTCTAAAGGCTCTATTATAAATTTACCATAAGTATTAGAAAAAGTCTCTTTTTCTATCTTTACTCTATCAGCTTTAACTAACTCTCTCACTAAACCCTCCTTCAGGCAAAATGTAAAAATAATCTATCTGCGGGAATAATATTCCACAATAAGAGAGGCATCAATTTCCTGATCCAGTTCCTCTTTTTGCGGCATTCTTAAAACGACTGCTTTAAGTGTCTCATTGTCAACCTCCAACCACTCAGGAGTTTGTCTGGAAGAAGACAGGTTAATATTTTGTTTTATCAAATCCTTGCTTTTGTCTTTAACTTCTATTACATCTTTCTCTCTCACAAGATAAGAGGGACTTTTGGTCTTCCTTCCATTAACCTTAAAATGTCCATGAACTATAAGCTGGCGAGCCTGACGCCGAGACAAAGCCCAGCCCAATCGCCACACAACATTATCCAGTCTCCTTTCCAAAATCCTTAAAAGTTCCTCTCCGGTAACACCTCCAGTTTTCTCGGCTTTTTCATAATATCTTCTGAACTGTGTCTCTACAATTCCGTATTTTAACCTCAATTTCTGCTTTTCTCTCAGTTGTCTTGCATACTGAGACATCCTTCGTGCAGAAACTCTTGGAAACCATTTCCTTTTCTCAAGAGGACACTTAGGCGTAAAACATTTTTCTCCTTTTAAAAATAACTTAGTGTTCAGTCTCCGACATTTAACACATTTGCTTTCAAGTTGCAAGCCCATCTTTTCTCTCCTTTAAACTCTCCTTTTCTTGGGAGGCCTACATCCATTATGGGGAATAGGAGTTGCCTCTCTTATGGCAACTACCTTAAGCCCTGATGCCTGTAAAGTCCTTATAGCTGTCTCTCTTCCTGCACCTGGACCTTTAACCACAACTATCACTCTTTGAAGACCAAAGTTTTCCTGAGCTTTTCTGGCTACATCCTCTGCCACCTTCTGCGCAGCGAAAGGAGTTCCTTTTTTTGTCCCCTTAAAACCAACAACTCCAGCTGAGGACCAGCACAAAACTTCTCCATTTAATTTAGTGATAGTAATAATTGTATTGTTAAAAGTGGAATGAATATGAGCCATTCCTTCATCCACTTTTTCCCTTTTTTTCTTTTTTTCCCTGCTTTTTCTTTTATAAACCATCAATCAACTCCTTGGTATTAATATACCTTATTACCTCTTTTTCTTCTTTGTCCCTACTCCGGGGCGAGGACCTTTACGAGTTCTTGCATTACACCTTGTCCTCTGTCCTCTTACCGGAAGTCCTCTTTTATGCCTTATTCCTCGGTAGCATCCAATACTTATAAGCCTTGAGATATTACCACTAACCTCTCTTCTCAAATCTCCCTCTATTTTATAGTTCTCTTCAATTACATGCCTCAGGCGATTTATTTCCTCTTCAGACAGTTCTTTAATGGGAGTTTGGGGGTCTATACCTGCTTGATTGAGAATTCGTAAAGCAAGACCTCTACCTATCCCATAAATTGCCGTCAATCCTATAAAAGCCTTTTTTTCAGAAGGCAGCTCTACTCCAGCAATTCTTGCCATTTTATCACCCCTGACGTTGCTTGTGCTTGGGGTTATCACAAATAACTCTGATAACCCCTTTCCTTTTAATTATTTTGCACTTTTTACAGATTTTTCTAACAGAAGACCTTACTTTCATCCTTTAACCCTTTCCCTCTCTATAAATTATTCTACCTCTGGAGGGATCGTAAGGTGATACCTCCACTGTGACTCTATCACCAGGAAGAATCCTGATGAATTTCATCCTCATTTTACCACAAACGTGCGCCAACACACGATGACCATTAGGAAGTTCCACTCTAAATGTAGCGTTTGGCAAAGTTTCCACCACCACTCCAGAGACTCTTATTAATTTCTCCTTAGGCAAGGATTTACTCCGTTAAAATTAAAGGTTTACCGTTAACTATAGCTATCGTATTTTCAAAGTGTGCAGAAGGCTTCCTATCTGAAGTTACCACTGTCCACCTGTTGGAAAGAACCCTTACTTTTTCTCCTCCCAAATTCACCATTGGTTCTATGGCCAGAACCATTCCTTCTTTTAACCTCTCTCCCGTGCAGGCTTTGCCAAAATTTGGAACTATGGGATCCTCGTGCAGAAAATAGCCAACTCCATGCCCAAAAAGAGTCTTAACAACAGAACAATTGTTTTTCTCAACCCAACTTTGAATAGCATAACTTATATCACCCACTCTGTTACCTGCCCTTGCCTGGCTTATACCTCGCCTAAGAGCTTCCTTTGTAATTTCAAGAAGCCTTGCCTTTTCCTTTGAAATCTTACCTACAGGGAAAGTTCTTGCAGCATCAGCTATATACCCATCCAGTTTCACACCCACGTCAACAGAAACTATGTCTCCCTCTTTCAACTTACGTGAAGAGGGTATCCCGTGCACTACCTCTTCATTAACAGATATACAGGAATAACTTGGATAACCTCTATATCCCTTAAAAGCAGAATGAGCTCCTCTTTTTTCTATAAAATCACCTATCCACTCATCAAGTTCTCTTGTTGTTACTCCTTCCCTTATCCTGGCCCTAATCTCTTTGAAAAGAGCGACAATGATCTTGCCACTTTCTCTTATTAAAGCTATGTCTTTTTTTGATTTTATGTAAATCATAATGAATTTATAATTCTATTAAAAACCTCATCAGGAGAACCTTCTCCTGAGATATTTATTAAAATCCCTTTTTCTCTGTAGTAATCTAAAAGAGGGAAGGTATGCTTAAAGTAAACTTCTATTCTCTTTCTTATGGTATCCTCATTATCATCTGTCCTTCTTTTCAATTTTGCCTTACACTTTGGACAAATCCCTTCCCCAGTAACATCTTTCAAGCTCAGTATAGCTCCACACTCCGAACAGATTAACCTATTTTTAAGTCTTTCAACTATGATATTTTCGCTTACATCAATGTTTACAGCTGCATTAAGTTCTTTTTTTTCTCTCTGCAGATAAAGATCAAGTTCTCTTGCTTGACTCAAATTTCTGGGGAATCCATCCAATATGAAACCGTTTTTACTTTGCTTTATCTTCTCCTCTATCATCTCAAGAACAATACTATCTGGAACAAGCTCACCTCTGGAAATATAAGGTTCCGCCTTTTTTCCAAGAGAAGTTCCCTTTGAAACAGCTTCTCTTAAAATATCACCTGCAGAAAGATGAGGTACACCAAATTTCTGTGAAAGTCTCTTAGCTTGTGTCCCTTTCCCTGCACCAGGAGGGCCAAGAAGAACCAATCTCATCTGGTCTTCCCCCTAATAAAACCTTTGTAATGACGCATCAAAAGATGTGATTCAAGTTGTTGAGCAGTATCAAGTGCAACTCCCACCGCAATTAAGATAGACGTTCCACCAAAAGGAAAACTGTTATACATAAGTTCTCTATTGATAATTATAGGAACCACAGCTATAAAGGCAAAAAATAAGGCTCCAATAAAAGTTACCCTTGTAAGAACTGCTGTTATATAGTCTGCAGTGGGTTTGCCTGGTCTTAAGCCAGGAATAAAACCGCCGTACCTTCTGATATTATTGGATATCTCAACAGGATTAAACACCACTGCGGTGTAAAAAAACGTGAAGAATATAACCGCAAGAGCGTATAAAATATAGTAAGGAATAGCACCTGGAGAAAGCCACCGAGCAATAGTCTGAGCAAAAGGAAAATTAAAAAACCTTGCTATGGTTGAAGGTAAAAGTAATATGGAAATTGCAAAAATTATAGCTATTACTCCCACTCCTCCTATTCTTATAGGAAGATAGGTAGTCTGCCCTCCATAAGCACGTCTTCCCACAATTCTTCTTGCGTATCTTATAGGTATCCTTCTCTCAGCCTGATAAACAACCACAACTGCCGCTGTTATAAAAATGGCAATCACAACAAACAAAAATATGATAAAAGGAGTAAGCTGACCTGCTCTTGAAAGATTTATTATATTACCAGCTATAGGTCTTATACGTGAAACTATCCCTGCGAATATTATTAAGGATATACCGTTACCAATACCTCTTTCTGTAATTTTTTCTCCTATCCACATAATTAAAACTGTCCCGGTAACAAGGGTAACAACAGCAGGCAAAATAAAGTTAATTCCCCGAGTATAAACAAAAGCACCATTATTTATACTCTCAACCCAGTAACAAAGAGCAACTCCCTGAATAGCTGCTATAGGGAGAGTAAAAAATCTTGAAAGCTGATTTATCTTTCTCCTTCCTTCCTCTCCCTGTTTTGCAAGCTCCTCAAGCTGAGGAACAGCCACAGTCAAAAGCTGCATTATAATAGAGGCACTTATGTAAGGCATCACTCCCAGGGAAAAAATGGACATTCTCTGCAGTGCCCCTCCCGCAAATATATTCATCAAACCAAATGCCCCGGTTTGGAAAAGAGTAGACTTTGCAAGAGCTGAAATATCCACACCTGGAATAGGAATAAATGAGCCCAACCTGAAAACAACAAACATCAGTAAAGTAAAAAGAATCCTGCGTCTTAATTCTGGAATTTTAAAAATACTCTGTAATCTATCTAACACTTCAATACCTCTAACTTCCCCCCTGCCTTTTTTATCTTTTCTTCTGCCGTTTTGGAAAAAGCATGAGCTTTTACATGCAGAGGTTTTTCCAGAGAACCTTCACCCAGTATCTTAACATTATCTGTTTTTTTAATAAGTCCTTTCCTTTTCAGCAATTCAGGATCCACCATACTATTAGGCTCAAAAATATTTAAATCTTCTATATTTACCACCTCAAATTCCTCTTTGAAAGGAGACTTGAAACCTCTCTTGGGAACCCTCCTTGTAAGCGGCATCTGTCCTCCTTCAAACCAGGGATAAAATTTTCCCCTTCCGCGAGCCTTCTGTCCCTTATGACCCCGGGTGCAGGTCTTCCCATGTCCTGAGCTTGGACCTCTTCCAACTCTTTTTTCCTTATGACAGGCACCTGCAGGAGGCTTAAGTATTTCCTCTAACTTCAATTTCCTCACCTTCCTTTCTCAATTTAAATACTTTCTCTGGAGCTTTGAGACTTTTCAATCCCTCAAGAGTAGCTCTTGCAAGATTAAGAGAATTATTACTCCCAAGAGACTTTGTTAAAATATCCTTTATCCCTGCAAGCTCTACCACTGCTCTCACAGCATCAGCTGCAATAACACCTGTTCCAGGAGAGGCTGGTTTTAAAAGAACCTTGGACGCTTTAAACTTTCCAATAACCTCATGGGGAATAGTGCTGTCCAGAATAGGAACCTGGATAAGATTTTTCTCTGCCTCACGTCTTCCTTTGTTAATAGCAAGAAGAAGTTCTCTTGCCTTACCCAGTCCCAAGCCAACCCATCCCTTTCTATTTCCCACAACCACCAAAGCGTTAAACCCTATCTTACGACCACCCTTAACTACTGTAAATACCCTTTTAACCCTTATAAGCCTTTCCTCTAATTCCCCAATTTCCTCAGGTAGCTCAGAAAGTTCTTCTATTAGCTCTCTTTGCTTTTGCATCTTAACCTCTTTTCCTTCTTTCCTTTAAAACTTAACCCCCTGTGTTCTTATCCCTTCAGCAAGAGCTTTAACTCTACCATGGTAAGGATAACCGCTTCTATCAAAAACTATTTCCTTTATTCCCTTTTTTATAAGCAACTTACCAAATTCCTCGCCAAGTCTTTTTGCAATTTTCACACTTTTATAGTTAACTTTCCCCTCTTGTCTGTACTTAATAGAGGAAAGAGAGGTAATTATTTCTCCTTTTTCATCATCAACTGCTTGAACATAAATATACCTGTTACTTTTATACACACAGACACGCGGTCTTTCTCCTGTTCCAGAAATCCTTTTTCTTATCCTTTTTTTTCTCCTCTCCCTTTTTAAAACCTTCTCCTCTCTTAGCATTTTGTTGACCTCTCCTGACATTAACCTTTACCTTATCCCTTACTTCCCAGAGCAGCCTTTCCTACCTTCAGCTTCACAACCTCATCCTTATACCTTATCCCCTTCCCTTTATAAGGATCAGGTTTTTTGATACTTCTAATTTGAGCTGCTGCTTCTCCAACCTTCTGTTTATCACATCCTGAAACTTTTATGGTAGTTTGATCGGGAGTTTGAATTGTGACTCCCTCAGGAGGAGTATATTCCACAGGATGAGAAAAACCAAGGTTAAGAATAAGTTTTCCTTTTTCCAGCCTTGCTCTGTAACCCATACCCACAATCTTAAGTTCCTTCTCATATCCTTCGGAAACACCTTTAACCATATTAAAGATTAAACTTCTAATAGTGCCATGCAAAGCTCTACTCTGTTTGTCATCTTTTATCCTCTGAACCACAATCTGCTCTTTCTCCACAGTCACCTTACAACAAGGGGGAATTTTTTGATAAAGCTCTCCCTTTGGTCCTTTAACCTTAATTTCCCCATCTTTAACTGAAACTTCCACCCCTTTTGGGACAGGAACAGGTTTCCTTCCAATTCTGGACATTGAAAAAACTCCTTCTGCTTTATTTACCCTGTATTACCACACATAACAGATAAGCTCCCCACCTACTCCTAATTTTCTTGCTTCCTCTCCTGTAAGGATTCCTTTAGAAGTTGAAAGAATGCATATCCCAAGACTTCTGCGAACCCTTGGAATCTCATCTTTGCCAACATAAATCCTTCTTCCCGGTTTGCTGACTCTTTCAAGATGAGTAATTACTCTCTCTTTTTCAGGAGAATACTTAAGATAAACTTCAATAAACTTCTTTCCTTCTCTGACCTTAATCCTGTAACCTTTGATAAAACCCTCTCTTGTTAAAACTGCAGCTATTGCCTCTTTCATCTTAGAAGCAGGAACTTCCACACTTTCCTTATACACCGCATTAGCATTTCTAATTCGGGTTAAAAAGTCAGCAATTGGATCAGTCTGCATTTTCCCCTCTTTTATTTATTACATTATTTTAATTTTAATATTGCTCATTAATGAGATTTATCTACCAGCTTGCTTTTTTAACTCCAGGCAAATACCCTTCATGAGCTAACTTGCGAACACAAAGGCGACAAAGGCCAAAATAACGGATATATCCTCGAGGACGTCCACAACGCTCACATCTGTTGTGTTTCCTGACCTTAAACTTAGGCTCACGTTTTGTTTTCTCTATGAGACATTTTCTTGCCATATCTTTTTATCCTTTACAAATTTTTATTTTCTTCTAAAGGGCATACCCATTTTCTCCAAAAGCTTTTTTGCCTCCATATCATTATCAGCTGTAGTAACAATAGTAACAGAGATACCCGGTAGTTTGGAGACTATATCAAACTCTGCCTCGGGAAATATCATTTGATCTCTTAAACCAAGAGTAAAATTACCTCTTCCATCAAAACACCTTTCAGAAACACCTTGAAAATCACGGATTCTTGGCATTGCCAGGTTAAAAAGCCTGTCCAGAAATTCATACATCCTCTCTCCTCTTAAGGTCACCTTACATCCAATAGTCATACCTTTCCTCAAATTAAAACCAGCTATAGACTTCTTTGCCTTGGTGACCACAGGAGCCTGTCCTGTGATAAGAGACAAAGATTTCTTGGCAAGGTCAATCAAACTTGGGTCAGTTTTTGCCTTGCCAAGCCCTATGTTTACACACACCTTCTCTATCCGTGGTACCCTCATCGGATTATCAAAGCCCAGTTCCTTCATCAATTGAGGGACAATCTCTTTTTTATAGAGTTCTTTTAACCTCGCCATTTATAAAACCTTTTAATCTATTTTTTAATCTATAACCTCTCCGCATTTTTTACATACTCTAAATTTCTCTTTTTCCCCATCCTCTGTAACATTTATCTTAACACCCACTCTTGTTCTCTTGCCACACCTCGGGCAAACAAGCATTACCTTGCAAGCAGGAATAGGAGTCTCTCTTTCCACAATTCCACTTTCCTGCCCTCTTCTATGGGGTCTTATGTGCCTTTTTGTAATATTAACTCCCTCCACCACCACTTTGCCTTCCCTGGGTATCCTCTCAATCACTTTGCCAACTTTACCCTTATCCTTGCCAGAAATAACCACTACCTCATCTCCCACTTTTATTCGAGGCATAATCTTCACCTCTCTTAGAGAACCTCGGGGGCAAGAGATATTATTTTCATAAAGTTTTTATCCCTTAGCTCCCTTGTAACAGGCCCAAAAATACGTGTTCCCTTAGGATTACCGGTATTGTCGATAATAACTCCAGCGTTATCATCAAATCTTATGTAAGTTCCATCCTTTCTTCTTATCTCCTTTTTCGTTCTCACCACCACTGCCTTAACAACCTCACCTTTTTCTATCTCCGAGGTGGGAATGGTTTTTTTAACAGAGGCAACAATTACATCTCCCACACTCGCATACTTGCGAGCAGAACCACCCAGTATTCCTATACACATTATCTTCTTGACTCCTGTGTTATCGGCAACTGTAAGCTGTGTCCTAAGCTGTATCATTGACCTTCTCCTCCAGAGTTTCTCTGTTTAGTATCTCTACAACTCTCCACCGCTTTTCTTTTGATAAGGGTCTTGTTTCCTCTATTTTAACAAGATCCCCTACCTTGCATTCATTCTTCTCATCATGTGCTTTAACTTTTTTGAATCTTGTTACAATTTTACCGTAAAGTGGATGCGGCACTCTGCGCTTGATTTTAACCACAACTGTTTTATCCATCTTATCGCTAACCACTTCTCCCACACGAACTTTGGTGCCTTTCTTCATTTAATCTCCTCTTTTTATTCCAAGCTCTCTTTCTCTCAAAATAGTTTTTATTCTTGCTATATCTTTTTTTATCTTTCTTATACTGGAAGGATTACCCATTCTACCCTGTTCTGCCTGAATCCTCAAATCTAAAAGTTCTGCTTGAAGTTGTTTCAATTTCTCAAGAAGATCACCTGTTCCAAGGTCTCTCAGTTCACTTGCTCTCATACCATTACCTCTACGTCATGAACTGTGACAAATTTTGTTCTTATAGGAAGTTTATAAGAAGCAAGACGAAGTGCTTCCTTTGCTCTATTTTCCTCAACACCCCCTATTTCAAAAAGTACTCTACCTGGCCTTACAACAGCTACCCAAAAAGCAGGCTCTCCCTTACCTTTGCCCATTCGTGTCTCCAAGGGTTTTTTTGTTATCGGCTTATCGGGGAAAATCCTTATCCATACCCTTCCTCCATGCTTCAAACTTCTCACAATAGTAACACGAGCTGCTTCAATTTGTCTTGCGGTTATCCATCCGCCTTCCTTGGCAATCAACCCGTATTCACCAAAACTTAGCTCTGTTCCACTACTTGCAACTCCTCTAATACTTCCCCTTTGCATCTTTCTATATTTAACTCTCTTAGGTTGCAGTGGCATTTTCAAACTCCTCTTCAGGAATCTTAACAGAAGGAAGAACATCTCCCTTATAAATCCAAACCTTAACTCCTATGCAACCATAGGTTGTATGGGCAGTAGAGACTCCATAGTCTATATCTGCTTTTAAGGTATGCAAGGGAATTTTTCCTTCCTTCATCCACTCTTTTCTCGCTATTTCTGCTCCACCTATTCTACCTTTACACATCACTTTTATCCCTTCTGCTCCTGCCTCCATTGCTCTTGAGATAGCCTCTCTCATAGCTCTTTTGGCACTAACTCTTCTTTCAAGTTGAAAAGCGATTCTATCGGCTACAAGTTGAGCATCAAGCTCCGGTTTGGGTACTTCCTGAACGTTTAAAAATATCTTGCTGTCCGGAGCATACTGTGCTATTTCTTCTTTTACTTTCTCAATAGTCTCACCCTTTCTTCCAATTATTATCCCAGGACGAGCAGCATATATTGTTATCCTCAACTTGTTAGTCGCTCTTTCTATTAAAACATCAGAAATATTTGCTCGCTTGAACTTCTCCATTAAGTGCTCGCGTATCTTTAAATCTGCATGCAAAAATTTTGCATATTCCTCCTCATCTGCGTACCACCTGGATTTCCATTCTTTCACCAAGCCTAATCTCAATCCTTCAGGATGTACTTTTTGTCCCATTATTCCTCCTTGTTAACAATTTACTCGGCTGTATCAAGGACAATAGTAATATGAGAGGTTCTTTTGCGAATTAAATCAGCTCTTCCTCTCGCTCTGGGTTTTATCCTTTTTAAAGTTGGCCCTTTGTCAACCTGAGCAATTTTAACAAAAAGATTTTCTCTATTTAAACCATAATTATTTTCCGCATTAGCTACTGCCGATTGAAGAACATCTTTTATAATACGGGCACCTTTTTTAGGAGTTAACATTAAAATGTTCATTGCCTCTTTTACAGGCTTTCCTCTTATCAAAGCAGCAACTTTCTGAGCTTTAAAAGGGGATATCCTTATATACCTTCCTATTGCTCGCACTTCCATTTTAAAAAACCTCGCAGAAGTTACTTAGGTGCAATAACTCTCTTGGTATGAGCACCATGATGATCAAATCTTCTTGTTGGTGCAAATTCTCCCAATTTATGACCTACCATCTCTTCTGTCACATAAACATTGTGAAAATCCTTACCATTATGAACAGCAAAGGTAAAACCCACAAACTCTGGAATTATAGTGGACCTTCTTGACCAAGTTTTAATAGGGCTCTTTTTTCCTTCTTTTCTCATTTTTTCCACTTTTTCAAGTAAAGATGGGTCAACCCATGGTCCTTTTTTAACAGAACGCCCCATAATTATACCCCCTATTTCCTTCTCTGAATTATAAACTTATCAGAAGGTTTTCTTTTTTTTCTTGTCTTCTTCCCTTTTGTTGGTTTTCCCCAGGGAGTAACAGGATGTCTTCCAGGACCGCTACGACCTTCTCCTCCTCCATGAGGATGATCAATTGGATTCATTGCGGAACCACGCACATAAGGTCTTCTTCCCATTAACCGGGCTCTTCCTGCCTTACCTATCGTGATATTCTCATGCTCTACATTACCAACACGCCCCACTGTAGCTCTACACTCAATGTTTATAAGTCTTATTTCACCCGAAGGAAGCTTTACCTGGGCATATTTTCCTTCCTTAGAAAGAAGTTCTGCAAAAGTGCCTGCAGACCTTGCAAGTTGACCTCCTTTTCCTCTTTTTAATTCTATATTATAAATAGAGGTCCCTTCGGGTATTTTTGAGAGAGGAAGAGTATTCCCCACCTTAACTGGAGCGTTTTCTCCTGATAATACCTCATCCCCAACTTTTAAACCTTCAGGAGCTATTATATATCTTTTTTCTCCATCTGCATATTGCAAAAGGGCAATACGCGCTGTTCTATAAGGGTCATATTCAATCGACAAAACTTTTGCTGGGATACCATCCTTATCTCGTTTAAAATCTATTATTCTATACTTTTTCTTAACTCCACCTCCACGATGACGAGAGGTAATCCTACCCTGATTGTTTCTTCCAGGTGCTTTCTTTATGTCAATAGTTAATGATTTTTCAGGCTCTTTCTTGGTAATCTCTGAAAAAGTATAGCCTGTTTGATGTCTTCTACCAGGAGAAGTTGGTTTATAAACTTTGATAGGCATAGTTACACTCCTAATTTTTCAATGCTATAACCTTCTTTTAGCTTAACAATTGCCTTTTTCCATTGAGAAGTTTTTCCAACTTTTCTCCCCCTCCATTTTCTATACTTTGGCCTGACCATCAGAGTTCTTACTTTTTCCACCTTTACATTAAAAAGCTCCTCCACTGCCTTCTTTATCTCAATCTTATTAGCATCAGGAGGGACTTTAAAAATATATACGCCTTCTTTTTGCAATTCGGTGGCTTTCTCCGTTACCACCGGAGCCAGTATTATATTATAAGGACTTTTATTCATTTTTCAACCCTCTCTTTGTGCTTCAATCTCCCTGTTAACTTTTCCAGTGATTCCTGCGTAAAAAAGACATTATCGTTAAATACAACATGATACCCACAGACATTATCTGCCATAATAAGTCTCAAGTTCTTTAAATTAGAAGATGCTCTTTTTAACTTCTCGTCTTTTCCATTAACTATTACAAGATTTTTTTCCTCCTCCTTACCAAAGCTTTTCAAAAATGAAACCATCTCCTTGGTCTTGCCTTTCTCAACCTCCAACTTATCTATGACAAATAACCTTCCCTCCTGTAGCTTGAGTCTTAATGCAGATATTAAGGCAAGTCTTTTTTTCTTTTTCGGTAAAGACCAACTAAAATCCCGTGGTTTGGGTCCAAAAACAGTCCCTCCTCCAACCCATAGAGGAGACCTTATACTTCCTGCCCTTGCTCTTCCTGTTCCTTTCTGAGGCCACGGTTTCCTACCTCCTCCACTTACCTCTCCTCTTGTCTTTGTAGAGGCTGTGCCCTGACGAAGGTTAGCCTGATAGGCAAGAATTGCCTCTCTCAACACAGGTTGATTTACACCACCTTTAAATACCTCATCATCCAGCTCACACTTTCCTACTTTTTCTCCCTGTATATTATAAAGATCCCATTCCATTTTACTTTTTCCTCTCTTTAACAATTACAAGATCTCCGTTTTTACCTGGACAGGCGCCTTTTATCAACAAAAGATTTTTCTCTTTGTCAATGCCTACCACTTCAAGATTTTTCACGGTCACCTTCTCTCCTCCCATTCTTCCGGGCATTTTTTTTCCTTTAAATACACGCCCAGGGTAAGAAGAAGCACCTATAGAACCAGGGCGACGATGCCACTGACCTGATCCATGAGAATCAGGTCCTCCAGCAAACCCATGCCTTTTCATTACTCCTGCAAACCCCTTACCCTTAGATACACCTGTAACATCAACCAGGTCCCCTTTTTCAAATATGTCAACACTTATCCTGTCTCCAACTTTGTAAGAAGAAAGTTCCTTCTCATCTTCCACTCTTATCTCTCGCAAAAAGCGCATTGGCTTAACCCCATGTTTTTTGAAGTGTCCCAGAAGAGGTTTGTTAACTTTTTTCTCGTCTACCTCCTCAAATCCAAATTGGAGTGCAGCATAGCCATCTTTGGCCTTTTCTTTCTTTTGCACAACTACACAGGGACCTGCTTTTAAGACGGTTACAGGTGTCACCTTTTCCTCATCAATAATCTGCGTCATTCCCAGTTTTTTACCCAGAATAGCTTTCATTTTTTCTCCCTTTATAATTTAACCTCGACATGAACTCCCGTGGGTAGATTCATACCCATAAGAGCGTCAATAGTTTTGGGATTTGAGTCTAAAATATCAATAACTCTTTTATGAATCCTCATCTCAAACTGCTCCCTTGAATCTTTATGAGTATGGGGAGAACGAAGAACAGTAAACCTCTTAATTTCTGTAGGCAAAGGTATAGGCCCGCAAACTCTTGCGCCAGTTGCCTCTATAGTACTAACAATACGCTCCACGGATTGATCCAGAATTTTATGATCATAAGCTTTTAACCTAATTCTAATCCTCTGTGCAGGCATACTTTTGCTCCTCAAATTTTTTCCAGGTTCTTTTATTATTTTATTATTTACCTAAAATCTCTCTTGTTTTTTCTTCGGGGACCTCCTGATAATGAGAAAACTCTATATGAGCCACAGCTTTACCCTTCGATAAAGAACGAAGAGAAGTAATATAACCAAAAAGTTCTGCTAAAGGAACACAAGCTACGATAACTTTTATCTCTCCCACCGTATCGGTGGATAAAATCTGTCCCCTCCTTGCAGAAAGATCAGAAATTATATCACCCAGAAACTCAGGAGGAGTTCTTACTTCTACTTTCATTATAGGTTCAAGCAAATAAGGATCTGCCTCTTTGGCAGCCTTACGAAAAGCTATAAATGCTGCTGTTTTAAAAGCATATTCCGAAGAATCCACAGGATGATAGGAGCCATCAAGGAGAGTCACTTTAACATTTATCACTGGATACCCACCCAAAACTCCTGAGAAAAAGGCCTGTTCCACTCCCGACTTAATAGCAGGAATAAATTCCTTGGGAATTACACCTCCTTTTGTTTTGTCTACAAAAACTTCCTCGCTATCTTTTCTTGGTTCTACCTGAAGAACTACATCACCGTATTGACCTCTCCCACCGCTCTGGCGGATATACTGACCTCTTGCCTGCGCTTTCTTCCTTATACTCTCCCTATAGGCTACCTGAGGTTTACCCATATTCACCTGAACACCAAATTCACGTCTGAGCCTATCCACAACTATTTCCAGATGAAGCTCTCCCATACCAGAAATTATAGTTTGACCTGTCTCCTCATCCTGTTTCACTTTAAATGTGGGATCCTCTTTGGCTATCTTAGAAAGAGCATCAACTAATCTGTCCTGATCTTTCCTTGATTTTGGTTCAATAGCCATAGAGATAACAGGCTCGGCAAAAGTAATTCGCTCAAAAACAATGGGTCTACTTTCGTCACAGAGGGAATCCCCTGTATCAACATCCTTTGGTCCAACCAGGGTTCCAATTTCTCCAGCACACATCATCTTCCTTTCTATCCTGTAGTTAGCATGCATTTCCAGAATACGAGAAACTCGTTCTTTCTTGTTTTTTGTAGAGTTATAAACAAAAGAACCAGAAGTTATTATTCCTGAATATATTCTAAAATAAGTAAGCCTTCCTACATAAGGATCAGTTGCTACTTTAAAGGCAATGGCAGAAAATGACTCATCTGCAGAAGAAATCCTTTTTTCTTTCTCTCCTGTTAAAGGATTTACACCTTCCATTGGAGGAACATCAACAGGAGAAGGAAGATAATCTATAATACCATCCAAAAGAGGCCTTATTCCTTTATTTCTCAAAGCAGTCCCACAAAAAACAGGAACTGCGCGATGCTCCAGCGTTAACTTCCTTATACCCTTTTTTATCTCCTCTGGTGAAAGAAAACCTTTCTCCAAAAACTTCTCCAGAAGCTCATCGCTTGCTTCGGCAGCTTTTTCCATAATTTCATGATGAATTTCATCAGCCCTCTTTCTCAAGTTCTCGGGTATCTCCTTCTCCAATATTTTCGCATCTAACCTGTCACTTTCCCATACAAGTGCCCGCATTCTGACAAGATCAACCATTCCCCGGAAATTTTCCTCCTCACCTATGGGTAGCTGAAGTATGAGAGGAGATAACCTAAATTTTTTTCTCATCTGATCAACAACTCTGAAAAAATCAGCTCCAGTTCTATCCATTTTATTAACAAAAGTAATACGTGGAACACGATATTTATTAGCTTGCCGCCAAACTGTTTCTGATTGAGACTCAACACCCTCCACTCCACAGAATATAATTACCACTCCATCAAGAACTCTTAAAGCTCTCTCTACCTCTACTGTAAAGTCAACATGGCCTGGTGTATCAATAATGTTAATGCGATGACCTTTCCAGTCACAACTTGTAGCAGCAGAGGTTATGGTAATTCCCCTTTCTTTTTCCTGAGGCATCCAGTCCATTACAGCTGTCCCTTCATGAACCTCGCCAACTCTATGAATTTTCCCAGTATAATAGAGAATACGCTCAGTTGTGGTAGTTTTACCAGCATCAATATGAGCAACTATACCAATATTTCTTATTTTTTCTATAGGAAAACACTTTCCTTTCATTTTTACCATCTGTAGTGAGCAAAGGCACGATTTGCCTCTGCCATCTTATGAGTATCTTCTTTTTTCTTTACAGCCATACCTTCCCCTCTGGAAGCCAGGATAATTTCCTCTGCTAACCTTTCCTTCATCGGTTTCCCTTTTCTCTCTCTTGCAAACTGCACTATCCACCGAATAGCAAGAGTCTCTCTTCTCTCAGGTCTTACCTCCATTGGAACCTGATAAGTTGCTCCCCCCACCCTTCGAGGACGAACCTCAAGAGTAGGCTTAACATTTTCAAGAGCAGTTAAAAAAACTTCCAGAGGATTTTTCTTGGTTCTCTTTCTAATTATTTCAAAGGCCTCATAGCATATCTTCTCTGCTTTACTCTTTTTCCCATCCCTCATTATTTTATTTATAAGTTTGGCTACGGATTTGCTATTATAAACAGGATCCGGCGCTACTTCCCTCTTTTCAGCAACTTTTCTCCTTGCCATTTTTATCTCCTAATAAATTTTACCCTTTCTTCTGTCCATACTTAGAACGAGCCTTCTTTCTTCCCTCAACCCCTGCCGCATCAAAAGCTCCTCTGATTATGTGATACTTCACTCCCGGCAAATCCTTAACTCTTCCTCCCCTCACAAGCACAATGGAATGCTCCTGAAGATTGTGACCTTCACCAGGAATATAGGCAGTAACTGTCTTACCAGTAGAGAGCCTGACTCTTGCTACCTTCCTTAAAGCAGAATTAGGTTTTTTGGGAGTAAGTGTCCTCACAGTTACACAAACTCCCTTCTTCTGAGGAGACTTCTCCAGAGCAACACTTTTACTTTTTCCTTTCGGTTTTTTTCTACCTTTTCTAACAAGTTGATTTATAGTAGGCATAACTTCCCTCTTTAAAAATTTATTAAAATTTCATTATACAATTTATTTTTTATCATTCAACTTTTCTCTAAAGCCGGTCCCCGCAGGAATTAATCTACCCAGAATTACATTTGCTTTAAGTCCGCGCAAATTATCCACCTGTCCCTTTATTGCCGCTTCTGCCAGAACTTGTTTTGTCCGCTGAAAAGAAGCAGCAGATAAAAAGCTATCCTTATCCTCCTGTGCTGCTTTGGGGATAGCAAGCAGTACAGGTTTAACTGTAGCAGGCTTTCCTCCTTGCTGTTTTATTTTTTGATTTACCTCTTCAATTTCGAGCCTGTCTACCTGCTCTCCAGGTAAATAGTCAGTATCTCCTGGATCCTCAACTTCCACTTTTCTCATCATTTGCCTTACAATAACCTCAAAGTGTTTAACATTAATCTTGACACCTTGCTCACGATAAACAAGCTGGGTCTGATTAACAAGGTATTCCTGGACAGCCTTAACTCCTTTGACTCTCAAAAGAGTGCGTGGATTTACAATACCTTCAACTATCTTATCTCCTGCCTCAACTATATCTCCCTCCGAAACAAGAACTTCTCCATCCACCTCGTATACCACCTCTCTCTCATCATCTCCCTTTACTTTCACAAACGATCTACCTTTTTTCTCCTCTACGGACACTCTTCCTTCAATCTCACTTATAAGTGCTTCCTCACCTTTTCTTTGAAAAACTCCACCTCTCTTTGAATAAACCTGCTTGCGTGGCTCAAAAAGCTCTGTGGCTCTTGGCAGTCCCTGCGGAATATCACCACCCTTTCTGAAAATACCTCCTGTATGAAAGGTTCTGAGAGTGAGCTGGGTACCTGGTTCTCCAATAGATTGAGCTGCCACTACTCCTATGGCCTCCCCCAAACTAACCATACGGTGAGTGGAAAGATCCCAACCGTAACACTTCTGACAAACTCCCCACCTTGACCTGCAGGTAAGAGGAGAACGAACCTTAACCTTCTCTATTCCCGCCTGTTGAATTTTCTCTGCAATCTCTTCTGTTATTTCCTGATTAGCTCCTACTATCTGCTCCCCTGTTGCAGGATTTATTACAGGAGCTGCTGTCACTCTACCCACAATTCTGTCATAAAGAGACTCAAGCTCCTGGCCTTCTTCTATGAGAGCTCCCATATCAAAACCATCTATGGTTCCACAATCCTCTTCTGTAATTATCACATTTTGAGCAACTGCCACAAGTTTTCTTGTAAGATAACCTGCATAAGCTGTTTTTAATGCAGTATCAACAAGACCTTTCCTACCACCAGAGGTAGACATAAAATACTCTGGAGCAGAAAGACCCTCTTTGAAACTTGAGCGAATTGGTTCCTCTCCTATTCTTCCCACTAATTTTCCTCCAGGAGCCGGATAAAAATACTGACGAATAACATCCGGAGGTATAGGAAGATTCCTTCTAAAAACCTCGTCCCACAACTCACGCCTATAAGTTTCTCTTATGGGTCTTGACATAAGACCTCTCATTCCCACAATCTGGCGAAGCTGTTCAGCAGAACCTCTTGCACCTGAGACCCACATCATATAAAGAGGATTGAATTTGTCTTTAGAAAGATAATTCTTAACCTTCTCCTCAATCATATCTGTGATTCTTGTTATTAGATCAATTATATCTATGTATCTTTCCTCCTGTGTGATAGATCCTTCCTCTGCAAGTAACTTATACCCTGTTGCCTCTTCCTCCATCAACTCTAAAAGCCTCTGTTTTTCTCTAATTGTAGGAATGTCGTCCAGGGAAAAGGTAAGGCCTGATTTAGTGGCAAACTTAAAACCTAATTCTTTTACCTTATCAAGGAACACTACAGTTTCTCTATCTCCATATTCTTTCCAGATCTTTGTTATAAGTTGTGAAAGTGTTGATTTATCAACAAGATAGTTCTGAAAATCCATACCTTCAGGTAGAATCTGGTTGAATATCACTCTACCTGGAGTTGTCTCTACCCAATTGCCATTAATTAAAACTTTAATCTTTTTATGAAGCTTTATCTTTCCACTATCATAAGCAAGAATCACCTCTTCGGGTGAAGAAAAAGCTCTTTTTGCTTCCTCCTCCTCCTCTTCCATAAGAGTAAGGTAATAGCAACCAATGATGATATCCTGTGTAGGAATAATAATTGGCTCTCCATGTGCCGGAGACATAAGATTATTACAGGGAGACATCAAAAGCTTTGCTTCAAGCTGAGCCTCAAAGGACAGAGGAACATGAACAGCCATCTGGTCTCCGTCAAAATCAGCGTTATATGCTGTACAAACAAGAGGGTGCAGTTGAATTGCTGCTCCCTCAACAAGAACAGGTTGAAAAGATTGAATTCCCAGACGATGCAAAGTTGGAGCTCTGTTAAGTAAAACTGGATGATCCTTTATCACCTTCTCCAGAATTTCCCACACAAAAGGGTCACCCCTTTCAATTAAATCATTAGCTCTTTTTATGGTCTCAGCTTTTCCTTCTTTAAGAATCTCACTTAATACAAAGGGTCTGTAAAGCTCGAGGGCTATTTTCTCCGGAAGTCCACACTCATCGAGTTTTAAATGGGGACCAGGAACTATTACAGCTCTACCTGAATAATCAACTCTTTTGCCGAGAAGATTTTGACGAAATCTTCCCTGTTTACCCCTTATAATTTCTCCTAAGGACTTTAAAGGTCTTCCACCTGCACCCAGAATAGGCTGAGGTAGCTTTTCATTCTCAAAGAGGGCATCCACTGCCTGTTGCAGCATCTTCTTTTCATTCTGAATTATAATTTGAGGTGCCCCTATCTCCAGAAGATATTTGAGTCTGTTATTACGATTGATAACTCTGCGATAAAGGTCATTAAGGTCAGAATTAGCAAATATACCACTTTCAAGTTGAACCATGGGTCTGAAATCCGGAGGAATTACAGGAAGAACTTGTAAAACCATCCACTCAAGCTTATTTCCGGAACGCAAAAAACTCTCAACTACCTCAAGGCGCTTAATAAGCTTTACCTTCTCCCCTGCAGACCCCCTCTGCAAGAGTTCCTCTCTTAATCTCTCTTTAAGAGAATCTAATTTCAGATTCTGGAGAATGCGAAGAATTGCCTCTGCTCCTGTCCCGGCTTCAAAAGCATCCTCACCATATTTCTCCTTTAAAGCCTGGTATTCCTCTTCATCAAGAATCTGGTATTGCTTAAGAGGAGTCTTTTTAGGATCAATAACTATGTAAGATACAAAATAAATTACACTTTCAAGTTCGTTTCTTTTTATCCCTAAAAGAAGAGGAATATATTTTTTAATATACCACCTGTGGACCACCGGAGCAGCAAGTTCAATATGACCCATTCTTTCTCTGCGTACTCTTGAGGAGGTTACTTCCACTCCACAACGTTCACACTTTACTCCCTTGTATTTCATTTTCTTGTATTTTCCACAATAACATTCATAGCTTTTGGTAGGACCAAAAATCTGTTCACAGAAAAGTCCCCCTCTTTCTGGACGAAAAGTTCGGTAGTTAATTGTGTCAGTTTTCTTTACCTCTCCATAGGACCACTCTCTTATCTCCTCTGGAGAGGCAAGTCTTACCTTAATTTTTTCTATATCATCGGTTTTCCACAACTTTTTACCTCCTTTTTTGCCCGCTTAATAAAAAGGAAAGTTTAACTTACCTTTCAATTATTGTTTAAGGTAAATCATTCTTCTTCCTTTTCCATATCTCTTATAGAATACTTCTTACCGTTTCTCCAGAACTCCAGAGACAAAGCAAGCGATTGAAGTTCCTTAACCAGAACTTTGAAAGATTCGGGAGTCTCGGTTTCTAAAGTATTCTCGCCTTTTATTATCTTTTCATGAATTTTTGTCCTTGCTGCAAGGTCATCAGACTTGCTTGTAAGCATTTCTTGCAAGGTATAAGCTGCTCCATACCCCTCAAGCGCCCAAACCTCCATTTCTCCAAATCTCTGACCCCCTTGCCTTGATCTTCCTCCCAGAGGTTGCTGGGTAATTAAGGCATAAGGACCTGTGGAACGAGCATGCAATTTATCCTCTGCAATATGAATTAACTTCATCATATACATGTAACCTACCGCTACGGGTCTATCAAAAGGCTCTCCTGTTCGACCATCGTAAAGAGTTATTTTACCTGACTCAGGCAAACCTGCTTCTTTTAAAAGCCTCTTTATCTCATCATGCTTTGGTCCCTCAAATACAGGGGTAATCATAATGGTATTTAGTTCTTTTGCTACCCATCCTAAATGAAGTTCAAATATCTGTCCAACATTCATTCGTGAAGGAACACCAAGAGGATTTAAAACCACCTCAACTGGTGTCCCGTCGGGAAGGAAAGGCATATCTTCCTCCGGAAGAATCCTTGAAACAACACCCTTGTTCCCATG
>DRTT01000110.1 GCA_011372105.1 Candidatus Aerophobota bacterium | reverse complement strand
CTCCGGACAACTTTGTTGAGGGGATTATTGCCCCAGGTTATACTCAAGATGCTTTAAAGATGCTTAAAGAAAGACAGCCCTGGGGTAAAAGGCTTATAATCTTAAAAGTAGACCCTTTTAAATATAAGGAAGAGCTTGAGTTTGATATAAGAAGAATAAAAGGTGGATTGCTTGTCCAGGAAGAAGATAAAGAGATCTATCTTAGGGAAGATTTAAAGACCGTCACAAAAAGACATCCCACACACAAGGAGATGGAGGATTTAAATTTTGCCTGGAAGGTTTGTAAATATGTTAAATCAAATGCCATACTTATAGCAAAAGATAAGATGGTGGTTGGAGTTGGGGCAGGGCAGATGAGTAGAATAGACGCTGCCCTTATAGCCATTAGAAAAGCAGGAGAAAGATGTGAAGGGGCAGTTTTGGCCTCTGATGCTTTTTTCCCTTTTCCTGATGTGGTAGAGGAGGCAGCAAAAGCTGGCATCACGGCAATTATTCAGCCAGGAGGTTCAATAAGGGATAAAAAGGTGATTGAGGTATCAGAAAAATACAACATTGCCATGGTTTTTACAGGCATGAGACATTTTCTTCATTAAAGGCAATAAGATGAAATCAAAGAGCTTAAGTCAGATTGACCCGGAAATAGAGGAACTTATCAAAAAGGAGCTTTATCGTCAGCAGGATACTTTAATGCTTATACCTTCTGAAAATTACGCAAGTCCTGCTGTTCTTGAGGCTCAAAGTTCTGTATTTAACAATAAGTATGCGGAGGGTTATATTTCAAAAAGATACTATCAGGGATGCAGGTGGGTAGATGAGGTTGAAAGGATAGCTATTCAAAGGGCAAAAGAACTTTTTGGTGCAGAGCATGTTAATGTGCAGGCTCATTCAGGAACAGGTGCTAACATAGCCTGTTACCATGCTCTTTTACAACCGCATGACAAGATTCTCTCTCTTGACCTTTCTCAGGGTGGGCATATCTCCCATGGGAAAAAGGGGTCTTTACCCTTTTCCTTTTACAAAATAGTGCATTATGGAGTTAACAGAAGGACAGAACAGTTTGATTTTGAGGAAATAAGAGGTATTGCAAGAAGAGAAAGACCTCGTTTGATAGTGGTTGGAGCAAGTTCTTACCCAAGGAAGGTGGATTTTAAGCCCTGGAGAGAAATTGCAGATGAGGTAGGAGCTTATCTCATGGCTGATATAGCTCATATAATAGGGCTTATTGCAGGAGGTGTTCATCCTGACCCTGTTCCTTATGCTGATGTGGTAACTGCTACCACCCAGAAAACACTTCGTGGACCAAGAGGCGGCCTTATAATATGCAAGAGAGAAATTGCTGAGAAAATTGACAGGTCTGTTTTTCCTGGTACACAGGGAGGTCCCTTCATTCACATTATTGCGGCAAAAGCTGTTTGCTTCAAGGAAGCTATGCAGCCATCTTTTAAAGAGTATGCAAAACAGATTGTTTCAAATTCTCGCCATCTTGCTGAAGTGCTTATTGAAGAGGGGTTCAGATTGGTGACAGGTGGAACCGATAACCATCTTATTTTAATAGATCTTTCTTCAAAAAATCTTACAGGGAAACAGGCTGCTCTTTTACTAGAAGAGGCAGGAATTGTGGTTAATAAAAATTGCATTCCTTTTGATCCTCTTCCTCCATCTATAACCTCTGGAATAAGATTGGGAACACCTGCTCTCACCACAAGGGGTATGAAGGAAAAAGAGATGGAACTTATTGGAAGGTGGATAGGTGAGATTTTAAACAATCCTCATAACGAGGTTATAAGAAGCAGGATCAGGTCTCAGGTTAAGGATTTGTGTCAGAGTTTCCCGATTTATAAAGATTATCAAGCTGGATATCACAATTTTTAGAAAATTTCATGTTTTCTTACAGACAGGCTTTAGATTATCTTGAGTCTTTAATAAATTATGAGAAAAAATCGGATTTAACATATAATAAAAGACTTTTTAACCTTGATAGGATAAGACTCCTTCTGAAAAGACTCGGTAACCCTCACTTTTCTTTAAAGACAGTTCACATCGCTGGAACAAAAGGGAAAGGTTCAACAGCAGCAATAATTACCTCAATTTTGGCTGATGCAGGCTATAAAGTAGGTCTTTACACTTCTCCTCACCTTGTCTCTCCCAGAGAAAGGATAAGGATTTGTGAAAGACTCATTGAGAAAGAGGAGTTTTCCTTTTTTATCTGGAAAATAAAAAAGATTGTGGATGGTATAAAAGAAGAAAGGAGAACTTTTTCTCCCACTTTTTTTGAGGTCTACACAAGCTGCGCCTTTGCTTATTTTTATGAGAAAAAGGTTGATGTAGCAGTGATTGAAGTTGGTCTTGGAGGAAGATTAGATGCAACCAATGTAATTACACCTCTTGTAGGAGTAATAACTCCTGTAAGTCTTGACCATACAAAACAGCTTGGAAATGATCTTATCTCCATTGCTAAAGAGAAGGCGGGTATAATTAAGCCTCATTCGACAATTGTTATCTCCCGTCAGGAAAGGAAAGTTTTATCTTTACTGGAAAGAATATGTCGTGAAAGAAAAGCAAAATTTTATAAGATAGGAGAGGACATCAAGTTTAACCTCAAAAAAGCAACACCAGCTTATCAGGTTTTTGATGTAAAAGGTATAAAAAAGGACTATTCCTCTCTTTTTATCCCTCTTGCTGGAGAACATCAATTGTGGAACGCTGCAACAGCTGTTGGAGTGGTGGAATTGCTCAGCTTTTACGGATTTAAAATATCCTGTGAGAATATATTTCAGGGAATAAAGAATGTGAGCTGGCCGGGGAGGATACAGACTATTGACCACACACCCGATGTTATTGTAGATTGTGCTCACAATGGTGCTTCGGCTCAATATCTTGCCAGGTTTTTAAATAGCTTCTACAAAGAAAAGAAAATTATCCTTGTTTTAAGTGTTTTAAAGAACAAAGATATAGAAGCAATAGCCAGAGCTCTCTGTCCTCTGGCAAACAGGGTCATTGTCACTAAAATAAACAGTCCTCGAGCCTTGCCAGTTGATGAGATATACAGTAAAATAAAAAGGTACTGCACAAAAGATCCTGTAAAGAAGGAGAATCTGGAAGAAGCTCTGAAGATAGCAGAAGAAATGGCAGGAAAAAGCGGAGTTGTGTGTATTACAGGGTCTGTTTATCTTGTGGGTGAGGTTTTAAGTTTTAAGGGTATTATAACAGAAAAATAAAAGGGGTATTTAATGGTATTAAAAGGTGTTCCTGCTTCTCCAGGAATAGCTATTGGTAAAGTTTATATTTTGGAAAAAGAGGATTTCTGTATTCTGGAATACAGGATAAAAAAAGAGGAAGTAGATAAGGAAATAAAGAGATTTAAAGAAGCGGTTGAGGAATCAAAAAAGCAGATTTTAAGAATAAAAGAAAGAATAAGAGAAAAAATAGGGGAAAAAGAAGCGAGCATATTTCAAAGTCATCTCAACATTCTGGAAGACCCTCTCCTCATAGATGAGACTATAAAAAGGATAAAAAAAGAAAAAGTTAATGCAGAAACTGCTCTAAGAGAGGTATACAAGGATTTTCTTGAAAGGTTTAAGTCCATTCAAACAGAGTTTATAGAGGAAAGATTCAGAGACATTGAAGATGTGGCACAGAGGATTTTACATAATCTTTTAAAAAGACCCATGATGAGTTTATCACACCTTGAGGAGAGTATAATTGTTGTTGCCAGAAATCTTTCTCCCTCTGATACTGCTTCAATGGATAAGGAGAAAGTTTTGGGATTTGCCACTGATATTGGAGGGAGAACCTCTCATGCAGCTATAATGGCAAGAGCTCTTGAGATACCGGCTGTGGTGGGATTGAGGAATGTGACAGAGAAGGTAAGGCCTGGTTCAACAATTATTGTCGACGGGGATAGAGGGAGGGTTATTGTCAATCCCACATTTTCCCAGATAAAAAACTATCAAAGAAAAAGGAAGGAATTTTTAGCCTACAGAGAGAAACTTGAGGAACTTAAGTCTCTTCCAGCCCAAACCATTGACGGAAGGGAAATTGAGCTTGCGGCAAATATTGCAGGCCCTGAAGAAGTCGATGTAGCGATAAGAAATGGAGCAGAAGGAGTTGGGCTTTACAGAACCGAATACCTTTACATGAACAGGTCTTCTCTTCCAAGTGAAGAGGAGCAATTTGAAGCCTATAGAAAAGTTGCTGAAAAAGTGGCTCCTAATTCTGTTATTATTCGCACTCTTGACATTGGTGGAGACAAATTTTTATCTCCTTTGCCGGTACCAAGAGAGATAAATCCATTTATGGGTTGGAGAGGTATAAGACTATCCCTTGAGCTTGTGGGAATTTTTAAAACTCAGCTTAGAGCGATATTAAGGGCTGCTCAATATGGTAAGGTAAAAATAATGTTTCCCCTTGTATCCTCACTTGAGGAAGTGAAAAAGGCCAACCGAATTTTGCAGGAGGTAAAAAAGGAACTGGAAAAAGAGGGAGTTTCCTTCTGTGATTCTATTGAGGTGGGAATTATGGTTGAGGTTCCTTCGGCTGCTATTATAGCCGATGTTCTGGCAAAGGAGGTGGATTTTTTCAGTCTCGGTACAAATGATTTAATCCAGTATACTCTTGCTATAGATAGAATAAACGAAAAGGTGGCACATCTTTATCAGCCATTGCATCCTACTATCCTGCGCCTAATTGATAATGTTGTCAAAGCTGCTCACAGGGAGAATATATGGGTGGGGGCCTGTGGAGAGATGGCAAGTGATCCCTTGGGAATGCCTGTGCTTTTAGGGTTGGGAGTGGACGAGTTAAGTGTTGCTCCAACCAGTATACTGGAGGTAAAAAAGGTAATAAGAAATATAAGCTGGGAAGAGACTCAAAAGATAGCAAGGCACCTTCTTAAATTGAGTACCTCTCAGCAAACTAAAAGATATGTTGAGGTTAAGATAGGAAGAAGAATAAGGAAGATTTTAAAGGGAGAATAAAATGCTTGATAATCTGGATTATATAAAGGAGATAGATAAATACAATATGAGGGAGATTCTTGAAAGATTTCCTGAGCAGTGTGAGCAGGCGGTAAAGATAGGCGAGGGTGTGGATTTTATAGATCTTTTAAAGAAGAAAAACTTTGATAAAGTTGTAGTTTGTGGTCTGGGGGGTTCTGCAATTGGCGGAGATATTTTAAAAACACTTTTTTCTAATGAGAATATTTTAATTAAGGTGAACAGAGATTACCATCTGCCTTCCTTTGTGAATGAAAGGACTCTTGTCTTTGCGGTAAGTTACTCCGGCAATACTGAAGAGACAATCTCCTCCTTTAAAGAAGCTATAAGTTCTGGTTGTTTTGTAGTTTCAATTAGTAGTGGAGGTGAATTAAGGAATTTGAGTGATAAAAACGGCGTTCCCTTCATAAAAGTTCCTTCAGGCATGCCTCCTCGCTGTGCAGTGGGTTTTTTAAGCGTTCCTATGATAGTTATTGTTGAGAAAATTGTAAGGAAAGATTCCTTTGATTATAAGGAGCTTGTGGAAGTTATTTCTGTTCTTCGCAACAGATATCTTCCTGAGAAGAAAACAGAGGAAAATTTTGCAAAGTCAATTGCACTGAAGCTGAAAAGTAAAGTCCCCTTGATTTACGGGACCAGCAGACTAACAGATGTTGTAGCTCGAAGATTTAAAACCCAGTTTAACGAGAATTCAAAGGTGATAGCAAGCTGGGATGTGTTTCCGGAGATGAATCATAATGAAATTGTGCCTTTTTCAAGAGAAGGCGAGATTGATCTGAATATTTTTTACTCTTTGTTTATACGGGATAAGGGAGAGAGTGAGAGGATAGCAAAAAGAATTCAAATAACCCAATCCCTTTTTAGTCGAAAGGGTATAAATTACTCTGAAATATGGACAGAAGGAAAATCTTTTATAACAAGAATTTTTTCCTCCATTTACACAGGTGACTGGATAAGTTTTTATCTTGCGATGGTTCAGGCAACAGACCCCACCCCCATAACTTTTATTGACCTTTTAAAAAATGAGCTCAAGAAAGCACAATAACACAGGTGGAAACCTTTTTGCGGAAAAAGTTAAGCCTGAAACGGAGGAATCTGTTCCTCTTGCTGAGAGAATGAGACCGGAGAGATTTGAGGATTTTGTGGGGCAGGAAGAGATTGTAGGTGAAGGATCTCCTCTCAGGAAGGCAATAGAGGAGGACAGGCTTGTATCTATAATCCTCTGGGGTCCCCCCGGGTCAGGAAAGACAACTCTTGCAAGAATTATAGCTAAAAAAACAAAGTCTCATTTTGTTTCTTTTAGTGCTGTTGTTTCAGGTATTCCTGCCTTAAAAAAGGTGATAGAAGAGGCAATAAGGAGAAAAAAGTATTATAATCAGCGAACCATACTTTTTGTAGATGAAATTCACAGATTTAACAAAGCCCAGCAGGATGCTTTTCTCCCCTATGTTGAGGATGGAACCATAATACTTATTGGTGCAACCACTGAAAATCCGTCCTTTGAAGTTAATTCTCCTCTTTTGTCTCGCTCAACGGTTTATTGTCTGAGGTCCCTTTCTTTTGAAGAGCTGAAAAAGATAATTAAAAGAGCTCTCCAGGACAGGGAAAAGGGGCTGGGCAAATATAAGATAAAAATAACCCCTGAAGCTATTGATTATATAGTTAATATGGCAAATGGCGATGCCCGTGTTGCTTTAAATATCCTTGAGCTTTCATTTTTTACAAGTAGAAAAGGAGATAGTGCTTATATCACACCTGAGATAGTTACCAGAGTAATTCAGAAAAAAGTTCTGAGGTATGACAAAAGCGGAGAAGAACATTACAATTTAATTTCAGCTCTTCATAAAAGCATGAGAGACTCTGACCCTGATGCCTCTGTCTACTGGCTTGTTAGAATGCTGGAGGCAGGAGAGGACCCCCTTTACATTGCAAGGCGCATGGTAAGGTTTGCCTCTGAAGATATAGGTAATGCTGACCCGCAGGCACTTCAGGTGGCAGTTGCCTGTATGCAGGCGGTTCAATTTGTGGGAATGCCTGAGGCAAATCTTGCCCTCTGTCAGGCAGCAGTTTACCTTGCCTGTGCACCAAAAAGTAATTCCCTTTACAGGGCTTATTCTAAAGCCAAAGAAGATATCAAAAGGACTGGTAATCTCCCTGTTCCCCTTGCAATAAGAAATGCTCCCACTCCTTTTATGAGGGAATTAGGCTATGGCAGGGGTTATAAATATGCTCACGATTTTCCGGAAGGTTATGTAAAGCAGACTCATCTTCCTCCTGAACTTGAGGGAAGTATCTACTATGAGCCAGTTGAACGGGGATATGAAAAAAAGATTAAAAGAAGAATGGAGAGATTGAGAAAAACTATTCAGAAGGGGGAAGAGGAGTAGCCCATGTTTCCTCATCAAGATAAAGTTCTGTAAAGGAACTGGGAGAGGGAATTGAAGGGGTGTTTATCTTATCAATTGCCTCCACTCTTATAAAAGAAGATCTGTACCAGTTGACAGAGGGAAGTCCTATATCCGGAATTTCCTTTAAAACTTTGTAAGTTTGATAAAATCTTTCCCATTTATTTTCTTCTTCAGGGTAGAAGCTGAAATCTCTAATAATATCAGTAAGTGTCAGGTTGCACTGTAGCAGGAATTTCTCAATTTGGTGCCATTTTTTAAGAGAAGCTTCAAGATGAGTTAATCCAAAATATCCACTGCATCCTTCACCTTTTAAAGTTTTAATACATCTTTGCAAAAATAACCTCAGTCCTGCCCATGTTTCAACAGGATCGGTTACAAAAGTATGGTATTTTTCGCAAAATTTTTGAGGAAGAGGGTCTAAAACATTATACTCTACCACTTCAATAGAGGATATTTTTTTCTGCTCAGCTCTTTTTTCTATAAAATCTGTTATTCTTTTGTCTATTTCTACAACAGTTATAAGGTTTGCAACTCCCATTAAACCTATGGCAAGAGATAAAAGATCATCGTCTCCAAGAATAAATATATTTTTTCCCTCAAGATCCCCCCTCTCGTACATAAAAAGGGCCCTTTTTAAAGTGTCCTCCGCTCTCATAAAACCCTGGTCGTAGTCTTCGCAGGGGAGGGGCCTTTCTTTCACCACTTCCTCAAAAGTTTTCTTTAGCTTTCCTATTTTACCAGGATCAATTCCATTTTCACACACATCGCAAAGAGAATTAAGATAACTTTTTGTTTTTTTACTATTTTCCCTCAGTTTGAAAATGCCCCCCTCCCTTTTTATCAGACCCTCCCCTTCAAGATTTTTTAGTTCTTCCACAAATTCTTTTATACAGGAGTCCTGTTTTGCAATAAGCTGCCAGAAATCTTTAGGTCCTGTAACTAATTGCCTTATTATCTGTATAGCTGTCCGCTTCATCTAATTTTCCCCGTGTAAAGACACGAGTAGAGGTTTTTTTAGGCTTGAAAAATTCAACAAGTCTCTTATGTGCGGAAAATGAGCCATCAGGAGGACCACAGCTATAAACATCCAGAGAAACATATTGATATTCAGGCCATGTGTGAATGGCAATGTGAGATTCAGAAAGCAAAACAAAACCTGTAACTCCATACGGGTTAAATTGGTGAAAGGAGGACTTTATCTTGGTGAGCCCTGATTTTTCCACTGTTTTTTCTAAAGTTTCTTTTATTTCTTCCATTCTCATCAGCCTTTTTGGATCGCATCCGTAAAGGTCAGATACAATGTGTACTCCAAAGTTGTCTCTCCTTCTCATTTTTCCCTCCCTTGCACCAAAATAAATTTATTCCAAGTGTGTAGAGTTCAACTATACTTTCTTGATTTCTTCCACTTTCTTGTCTCTTAACTCATCTATTGTTTTCATATACTCATCTGTTATGGATTGGACTTCTTTTTCAGCTCTTCTTTTTTCATCTTCAGAGATTTCCTTGTTTTCCTCCATCTCTTCTATTTTTTCTCTTGCCTCGCGACGAATGTTTCTTATATTTACCTTTGCTTCTTCTGCCCATTGCCTTATTATCTTTGCAATTTCTTCTCTTCTTTCCTCCGTGAGAGGTGGCAGGGCTACACGAATTAAATTCCCGTCATCAGTTGGGTTTACTCCCAGTTCAGAGGCAAGTAAGGCTTTTTTTATGTTCTCCAAAATCGACTTATCCCAGGGTTCTATAACGATAAGTCTTGGCTCTGGGATGGAAATATTGGCAAGTTGTGATAATGGCATCTTAGAGCCGTAGCAGTCTACTTTGATACCACTTACCATTTCGGGAGTAGCTCTTCCTCCTCTCATAGTAGCATACTTTTTTTTAAGAGCTTCTTTTGTTTGTTCCATCTTCTCCTTGGTTTGCTGGTAAATTTTTTTTATGGGTAACATTTCCCCCCTCCAAATTTGCCTAATCCTCAACTATCGTGCCCACCTTTTCCCCGAGAACTATTTTTTTAATGGAATCAGGTTTATCTAAGTTAAATACCACTATGGGGAGTTTGTTATCCATACAAAGTGTAACTGCTGTAGAATCCATAACCTTTAGTCTTCTTCTCAAGAATTCCTGATAGCCAATTTTATCAAATTTTATAGCATTCTTATCCTTTAGGGGATCAGCAGAATATATTCCTTCGACCTTTGTAGCTTTCAAAATTACCTCTGCACCAATTTCAAGTGCCCGCAAAGCAGCTGCTGTGTCAGTGGTAAAGTAGGGATTACCCGTTCCTCCAGCAAAAATAACCACTCTTCCTTTTTCAAGATGTCTTAAGGCTTTTCTCCTTATATAGGGTTCTGCTATTTCCCTCATTTCAATAGAAGTTTGGACTCTTGTGATTATTCCTTTTTTCTCCAGAACATCCTGCAGAGCAAGAGCATTAATAATAGTAGCCAGCATTCCCATGTAATCTCCTGTTGCTCTATCTATCCCCTCTCTTGCTGCTTTTTCTCCTCTCCAGATATTCCCTCCACCTACCATAATTCCTATAGATACCCCCATTTCTTTTACTTTTTTTATTTCCTCTGAAATCCAGCTAAGTCGGGGAAAATATATACCAAAGCCTTCTTTTCCTGCTAAGCTTTCTCCTCCTATTTTAAGCAGAATTCTTTTCCATTTTAATCTGCAACTCATATTGATTATTCCTTTTGAATCTCACCCAATTCAAATCTTACAAAACGAGCTATTCTTATGTTTTCTCCTAACTTGGCTATCATTTGCTGAAGGTATTCTTTAACAGTTTTTTCTTCATCTTTTATATAAGGCTGATTTAAAAGACAGACCTGTTCATAGAACTTCTTCATTCTTCCTTCAACTATTTTTTCGACAATATGAGATGGCTTTCCTTCTTCTTTTGCTTGCTCTGTGAGAATTTTTCTCTCCTCCTCTATTTTTTCTTGAGGAACATCTTCCTGGGAGACCCACTTAGGATTGGATGCAGCTATTTGCATTGCTATGTTTTTAACAAATTGCTGAAATTCCTCATTTTTGGCAACAAAATCCGACTGACAGTGGGCTTCTACAAGAACACCAACTCTTCCATTGTGATGAATGTATGAGGTAATAAGTCCCTGATTGGTAACCTCTCCACTTTTCTTCTGGGCTATTTTTGCCCCTTTCTTTCTAAGAATTAACCTGGCTTTTTCTAAATCTCCCTTGCTTTCCTCTAATGCTTTTTTGCAATCAACAACTCCTGCATTGGTCTCTTCACGTAATTTTTTTACTTTTTCAAGCATATTCATATAAGCTTCCTCCTTACTCTTCCTTTTCTTCTGTATCTTTGTTTTGAGGGTTGTTCACTCCTACTTCTGAGACTTCAGCTTTTTCTGGAACCTTCTCTAATTCCTCTTTTTCCTCTTCTTCTATTTTCTTTTTCTCTTCAATTAGTTTTTTCTTTTCAAAAATCTCTCTTCCTTCTATAACAGCGTCGGCAATTTTGCTTGTTATAAGCTTAATGCTTTTTATGGCATCATCATTGGCAGGTATGGGATAATCAACAAGCTCTGGATCTGCGTTAGAGTCGACTATAGCTACTATGGGTATACCCAGTTTTCTTGCCTCTTTCACAGCCGTATTTTCCACTCTTATATCAACTATAAAAAGAGCATCAGGTAATGTTTCTATATTTTTAACTCCTTCCAGGTTTTTTCTCAGTTTTTCCAGTTCTTTTCTTAATTTGGCCTCCTCTTTTTTTGGAAGCCTTTCCCAGAGACCCTCTTTTTCCTCTCTCTCCAGATGAGAGAGTCTTTCAATTCTCTTTTTTAAGGTGGAAAAATTTGTCAAAAATCCACCTAACCATCGATTATTAATGTAGTTAGCGCCGCACCTGTCAGCTTCTTCTTGAATACACTTTTTAGCCTGTTGTTTTGTTCCTACAAAGAGTATCTTTTTCCCCTCTGCAGCAAGGTCTCTTACAAAGTTATACGCCTCATCAAGAAGTTTTACTGTCTTGGTGAGGTCTATAATGTGCATCTGGTTTCTCTGCTGGTAAATGTAGGGCTGCATTTTCGGATTCCAGGCACTCTTTCTATGACCAAAATGAGCTCCTGCCTCTAAAAGTTCTTTCATGGTAACTTGCGGCACTTTTTTCGCCTCCTTTTTAGGTTATGTTTTTTCAAAATATTCCCTCCTCTACTCTAATTAAAAGTGGTTTTTTCTTTATTACAGGTAAATTGTTTATCTCTTTCAAAGCTTTTTGAATATTGTTTTCACAGGAAAGATGGGTAAGCATGATAATTGGAACAAGTTCGTCCTCCTTATCTTCTTTTCCTTTTTGAATTACTGACTCAATACTTATCTCATGCTCTCCTAAAACGTTTGCTATTTTTGCTAATACTCCTGCTTTGTCAATAGCATAAAACTTCAGATAATATTTTGTTTTAGTTTCTTCTATAGGTTTCAGATAAAGAGAGGGATTTTTTTGAGTTAGAAATAAACTTCTACCTTGAGCTATGCATATGAGATCTTCTATAATAGCAGTAGCAGTAGGATATTTTCCTGCCCCGGGTGCTTGCATTCCTATTTCAAGACCTATTTCATCCCTTATCTCTAATCCATTTTCCACACCCTCAAGGCGGGCAAGCCACCTATCCTTAGGGATAAGTGCCGGGTGGACTCTTGCTTCAAGTGTGTTATCCTTTGCCTGAGCTATTGCAAGCAGTTTTATCTTGTAACCGAGCTCTTTTGCATATATAACATCTCGAAAGGTTATATCGGTTATCCCTTCAACATAAATTGATTCAAGAGGAGGGAAATATCCAAAAACAAGTCCCAGAAGAACAATTAATTTATGAGCAGTATCTTTCCCATTAATATCTTCTGCAGGGTCAGGTTCTGCATATCCTTTTTCTTGAGCTTCTTTTAAGAGATAAGAAAGATTCTTTTCTTTTTTTTCCATTTCCGTCAGGATAAAGTTACAGGTTCCATTAAATATTCCCACCAGTTTTTCTATTTTTGAGGGAGAGTTCATAAGACTTTCAATTAACCTGTAGGCTGCTATGTTGGAGGCTCTTACTCCAAGGTAACATTTTTTCTCTGCTGCCTTTTGGAAGATCTCGTATCCAGAAGTTGCCAGGAGAACTTTATTGGCAGTTACAACATTTTTCCCTTTTTCCAGAGCCTCCATAACAAATTCCTTTGCTGGATGATACCCTCCTATTACCTCTATAACCGTATTTATCTTAGGATTATCAAGTATGTCCCGAGGATTAAAGGACAATATTCCCTCAGGAAGAGAAATATTTCTTTTCTTTCTTTTATCCTTAACCACTATTTTTTCCAGAGAGAAAGAAAGATTACCCACCTTACCTTTTTTTTGCATGAGAAGCTCCACCACGCCACTTCCCACTGTACCAAGACCAAAAATTCCTATGTGAAGTCTTTTCTCCTTCATTTTACTTTGAACACTACGCTGGCTTTAAAAACTATTTTTATTGCCCGCCTTTTTGTATCAACTTTTCTATTTTATCCTCAAGGCGTAAGATATCATCTTTTGTAGCAAGATTAGCTTTATCAATAATTTTTCTCAATTTTTCTTCTATGCTTTTTTCAAGTTCCTTTCTTGTTTCCTCTCCTTTTTCAATTATCCGGGATAAAAAATCCTCTTCTTTTAGCTTGTCTGCCCCTGTGCTTATCTCATTTAAAAGAGTCTCCATCTTTTCCTTGGTTAGGGCAAAAGCTCCCATGCCAATTAAAAGGACTTTTTTTAAAAGTTTTTCCATCAAATTTACCCCCTTTGACTTTTCAGGAAATTATAATTATAATATAAAGTCAGCAAAGGTCAAAGTTGGTTTTTGGTAATATAGTTTTAAATATAACCGTGCTTTTTTGAATTATCTATAATTATTTTGGCTGCTTCGTGTGGTGTATTTGCAAAACTTAAAAGCTTTAAGTTCTCTTCTTTTATACACCCTTCTTTAAGCGTAAAATCATTTAGCCATTTGATGAGTCCTCTCCAGTAGGAGTAATCATAAAGAACGATAGGGAAGTGTTCTATCTTACGGGTCTGAGATAAGGTTAAGGCTTCAAATAATTCGTCAAGGGTTCCAAATCCCCCGGGAAATATAAGAAAAGCAACAGAGTATTTAACAAACATTACCTTTCGCACAAAGAAATATCTAAAATGAAGTGATATATGCTGATAAGGATTAGGTTTTTGCTCTTCAGGAAGCTCTATATTACAACCTATGGACAATCCTCCTTTTGTCCTGTAGGCACCAAGATTGGCAGCTTCCATTATGCCTGGACCACCACCTGTGATAATGGCAAGTCCGTGTTTTGAGATTTCCTCTGTAGCACTTAAAGCAGCCTGGTAGTAAGGATTTTCAGGAGTGAATCTCGAAGAGCCAAAAACAGCTACTGCCGGGCCAATTTTGGACAAAGCATCAAAACCTTCCACAAATTCTCCTTGAATTCTTAAAATTCTCCAGGGGTCAGTGGCAGTGTAATCTTCTTTTATTTTTCCTGTCTTTAATAGCTCCTTATCAGAATGAATGTCTGTCCTTTTTAGAGCCAATTTTTACCTCTTTTCTAAAAGTTAAAATACAGGTGTAAGGATCTCCTTATTTTCTGTTGTATCCTTTTGAAACAGGTTAAAAAGTGCATGAAAAACAGGACCTGGTTTCCCTTCTCCGATTTTTCTTCCATCATATTTAACTACAGGAAGAACATTAGGCCCTGTTCCAAATATAAGCATTTCCGAGCTTTCATAAGCCTCCTCAACAGATATATCTTTTTGGATTACATTTCTGAGGATACCCATTTTAATTAATTCTCTTGCAAGTTCAACCCCTCTTAGAAGAGAGGTTCCTCTTAAAATGTGGTCAAATCGGGGATAAACAAACACTTTTTCTTTTGTTACAATAGCTACATTTTCAGTAGCTCCTTCTGCGATAAATCCTTTTTCATCTCGCATTATAGCAAAGTCTACATTATTTTCTTCTGCTTCCATCTCCACAAGTACATTTGGTAGATAGTTGCAGGATTTCACCTGTGCAAAAAAAGAAGGTTTTGCCGGGATTTTGCTCGTTATTGCTGTTACTCCCTGTGTGTAAAAATGTTCAGGAGCTTTCCAGGGAGAGATGACAACAACATATAAGTTACTTTTTTCGCATTCTCTGGGAGAGCAGTCAAATCCTCCTATCCCTCGAGAAACAAATACACGCACAATACAATCTTTCCTACCCCCTGTTGCCACAGTTTTTATAATAATCTTCTTTATGGTGGCAAGATCAAACGGCAATTTAAGGGAGATAAGTTTTGCAGACCTCTCCAATCTCGCAAGATGTGCATCAAGGTTATATATGTTGCCGTTTACGCATTTGAAAGCTTCAAATATACCGTCTCCTCTGTGGACCATATGGTCGTCAAGAGGAATAACCATTAAGGAGGGGTCAGTTACAATCCCACCAAAGACGCTTGAATACATGGCAAAGTAATTAGAGGAGCCTGGTGTGCGCCAGCTGGGAGTTGGCGAAAATATTTCCTCCTTAGATAAAATTTTTATGTCCATTTATTCCTCCGGTTCCTTACATTTTGTCTTATTGCGTACACAAAATTATATTCTATTTGCTATTGTAAGTCAATTTTGCAGGCTTATTTGATTTTTTATCCTGATTTATGATTCTTTGACATAAAATTGTATTTATTGTACTATATGTGAAATGGAGGGAACAATCAGAATATAGCAACGGTGGATTTTACTGGTGGCAAAGAATATTCTTCCGGTTCTTATATTAATTGTGATTTCTCTTGTTTTTGTAACAGGTTTTGAAATTTTTCCCCTTAATTTCTCTCAGAAACTTTCCCTTGGTATTTTTACAGTCACTGTGATTACTACTCTTGCCTTCTGGAGGTTTCACCTTCCCATAGCTTTTCTTGGGGTGGGAGCTTTTCTTTTAACAAGAACTCTTGATATCTCTCACTTTATAAGGTTTGCTTCCCTTGATCTTATTCTTTTCCTTATAGGGATGATGGTTTTGATAGGTCTTCTAAGAGAAGTTGACTTTTTCCCCTGGCTTCTTGAGAAAATTTTACTCATAAGAAATCTCAACGCTTTTAAAATTTTTTTGCTTATCACAGGGCTTTCCCTTCTTCTTACCTCCTTCGTTGGGCAGGTTGCCTCGATTATATTTGTAACCTCTCTTGTGCTTGAGATATGCGATTTCTTTTTTATAAATCCTGTTCCCTTTATAATAATAACTCTAATGATAACCAATATAGCAAGTGCTGGGACTATGCTTGGAAGTCCTGCTGGAATCTTGCTGAGTACACAGGTTGGCTTTCATTTTGGGGATTTTCTCATCTGGTCTTTCCTGCCAATGCTTCTTTGTCTTCTGGTAGGGTGTTTGTTTTTGTGGTTTTGGTACAGAAAGGATATAAAAACAATAGACTCTAAGATAGAAAGTGCAGCAATAGGAGATAAAACCTTTCGACAACTGATAACTGTCCCTGCTACAAGGGAGATAAAAGAAGAAATTATTCTTTTAGTTACTATCCTTTTGCTTTTATCTGCTCATCTTCATATAGAAAAGATCCTTTCTCTCCCACCCAATACTCTTTTAGTTGCAATTCCTCTGGTCGGAGCTGGGATTGCCATGGCCTGGAAAAAAGAGGAAGCAAGGATGTACATAGAGGAACATGTTGACTGGTGGACAATAGTTTTTTTTGTTCTTTTCTTTGCCAAGGCAGGCACCTTTAAATATGTGGGAATTACTGAGTTGATATCTTCCTTTCTGGAAAGCCAGGCCAGGGTTCATCCATTATTACTTATAAGTGAGGTCACCTGGGTTTCTTCCATTGCCTCATCAATAATGGACAATGTAGTCCTTGTTTCCATATTAATTCCTGCTATTAAGGGTCTTCAAGTTAAAGAGGTAGCCTTTCCTGTCGTTCAGATTCTCTGGTGGGGTCTTTTCCTGGGAAGTTGTTTTGGAAGTAACATGACCATGATAGGAAGTCCTGCTAATATAGTGGCTTTAGGAATACTCGAAAAACGCAGAGGGATAAAGATAGGTTTTTTACAGTGGTTCAAGGTTGGAGCTTTGTTGACTCTTCTTACAACAGGGCTTTTGTGTGTGGGAATTGTTCTTGTTGCAAATTTTTTCCTTTTTAGATAGGGATATTTTTTAATCTTGACTGAAAGGTTATGTTTTATAAGATGAGCTAATTATAATTTTAGCAGGAGAAAAATTTACAAGATGAATGATGGGATTACAAGATGATGGAAAAAAGATATAATCCAAAAATTGCAGAAGAGAAATGGCAAACTTTCTGGGAGAAGAAAGGTTACTTTTCTCCTCGTCCTGGTAAGAAAGGAAAATTTTTCTCCATGGTAATGCCCCCTCCAAACATTACAGGTATCCTGCATATGGGTCATGCCTTTAACATGACTTTGCAGGATATTATAGTAAGGTTTAAGAGAATGCAGGGTTATGAAACTCTCTGGGTTCCGGGGATTGATCATGCGGGGATAGCTACTCAAAATGTTGTGGAAAGAGAACTTCAGAAGGAGGGACTTACCCGGCAGAAGTTAGGTAGGAAGGAGTTTGTAAGGCGTGTTTGGGAGTGGAAAGAAAAATATGGGGAGCGAATTTTTCATCAGATGAGAAGACTGGGTGTCTCCTGTAGCTGGGAGGATAAAGCTTTTACAATGGATGAGGCTCATTCAAAGGCAGTGAGAGAGGTTTTTGTGAGGCTTTATGAGGAGGGATATATTTATAGAGGTAATTACATAATTAACTGGTGTCCTCGTTGTCAAACTGCTCTCTCTGACATTGAGGTTGAATATGAGGAGGTTGAGGGGAAACTTTATTATATAAGATATCCTTTTGCTGATGATGATAAAAATTACATGGTGGTTGCTACCACACGCCCTGAAACCATGCTTGGTGACGTAGCTGTGGCGGTGAATCCCGATGATGAAAGATATAAAAAGTTTAAGGGGAGAAAACTTGTTCTTCCTCTTGTGAAAAGGATTTTGCCTCTTATTTTTGATAATTACGTTGACCCTGACTTTGGAACAGGGGCTCTTAAAGTAACTCCTGCCCATGATGGAGAGGATTTTCAAATTGGGAAAAGGCACAATCTTCCCTTAGTTAATATTTTCAATAAAGATGCAACTATAAATGAGAAAGGTGGTATTTATAAAGGGCTTGACCGATATGAGTGTAGAAAAGTCATAGTGGAAGACCTCAGGAAAAGTGGATATCTTGAAAAGATTGAGGACTATGTGTACAGGCTTGGTAAATGTTATCGTTGTGGAACGGTGGTGGAGCCTTATCTTTCTACCCAATGGTTTGTGAGAATGAAGGAGCTTGCAGAAGATGCTATTAGAGTGGTTAAAGAAGGTAAGATAGAGTTTTATCCTGATTACTGGAAGAGAAGTTATTTTGATTGGCTTGAAAAAATTCATGATTGGTGCATCTCAAGGCAGATATGGTGGGGGCATCGCCTTCCTGTGTGGTATTGTCAGGATTGTGGGGAAACAGTAGTGGCTCGCACTGATCCGGCAGTTTGCAGGTGTGGTTCTTCTAACCTCAAGCAAGAAGAAGATGTGCTTGATACCTGGTTTTCCTCAAGTTTATGGCCTTTTTCCACTCTTGGTTGGCCTGATGTGGGAGAAAAATTTAAAAAATTTTATCCCACCTCTCTTCTCTGCAGTGGATGGGATATTTTGTTTTTCTGGGTGGCAAGAATGGTGATGATGGGAGTAAAGTTTACAGGTGATGTTCCCTTTAGAAAAGTCCATATTCATCCTCTTATTGGCGATGAGAAGGGAGAGAAAATGTCAAAATCAAAGGGAAATGTGATAGATCCTCTTGATATGATGGAAAAATATGGAACAGATGCTTTCAGATTCTCCCTTGTAGCACTGAAGACTGATGCTCCTTATCTTAAGTTTTCCGAGGAGAGGGTGAAAGGATATAGAAACTTTGCCAATAAGGTCTGGAATGCTTCAAGATTTGTCTTAATGAATCTGGAGGATTTTTCACCTTCCGAGCAGGACATATCCTCTTTTGATCTTTGTCTTTTCGATCGGTGGATTCTCTCCCGTTATGCAAAAGCGGTGAAAGAAGTTACAAAGAATCTTGATAATTTCCGTTTTCCTCAGGCTGCCCAGGAGATTTATCAGTTTATATGGGGAGATTTCTGTGACTGGTACCTTGAGCTTGTTAAACCGAGGTTGAAAGGCGAGCTTTCTCAGCGAAAGTTATCTCAATCTATCCTTTACAAGGTTTTGAAGGGAAGCCTTAAGCTTTTACATCCCTTTATGCCTTTTATAACAGAGGAGATTTTTCAGCTTCTTCCAGGCAAGGAAAAAGAAAGTATAATGATATCAGACTGGCCTGAAGAAAGATTAATTGAGGATAGAGAAACTGAGAGGAAAATGGCTCTTTTTATGGAAGTTGTAACTCAGATAAGGACTATAAGAGCGGAGATGGGAATTCCTCCCCAGAAAGAAATTAGGGTTCTCTTACGGCCAAAAAAGAATGAAAGCGCAGATATTTTGAGAGAAAATATCTCTTATATAAAAACTCTTGTTAAAGGTGAGCAAATAATTGTAGACTCTGTTGCAAAAAAACCGGGAGTTTGTGCTTCAGCTATAGCAGGGGATGTAGATATTTTTGTTCCCCTTGAAGGGGTACTTGATGTTAAAAAGGAAAAGGAAAGAATTGGAAAACTCATAGCAGATACAGAAAAAGAACTTGTAAGATGTAGGGCAAGGCTTTCTTCAGAAGATTTTTTGAAAAAAGCACCTCCGGAGGTTGTAGCAAAGGAAAAAGAAAAAAATATGCAGCTTGTTGAAAAGATTGAAAAGTTAAAAAAGAGAATGGAGGATTTATCTGAGATATGAAAAAAATAATAGCAGTTTGTGGAAGTGACGGTAATGATCCCAATCTTTCCTCTTTTGCTCTTGAAACTGCCGAAAAGGTAGGTTATTTAATTGCGAAGAAAGGGGGTGTGCTGATTTGTGGAGGGGGAGGCGGGATAATGGAAGCTGCCTGTAGAGGAGCAAGGAAGGCAGGTGGTCTTAACATAGGAATTTTACCTGAGGAGAAAGATTACGCCAATCCTTTTGTTGATATTGCTCTTCCAACTCATCTTGGAAGAGCGAGAAATTATGTTATTGTGAGAAGCAGTGATGTTGTGATTGGTATCGCAGGAAGATGGGGAACTTTAAATGAACTTTCCCTTTCTTTAAACATTGGAAAGCCAACAATAGTGATTAAAGGAACGGGTGGATGGTCGGATATTTTGTCAAGCTTGCTCATAAGCGAGGCTTTGAAAAATTTCCCGATTTCCCCTTTAATTGCAAATTCTGCCGAAGAGGCAGTTGAAATGGCTTTTCAGGTGTAAAAAAGGAAAGATTATGAAGAAAAAAATAAAACAGATTGAGGAAAGCAAAGAAAATGGAAAAGTTTCCTGGGATAAAATGCAGATAGGAGGTCAGGCGGTAATTGAGGGAGTCATGATGCGTTCTCCTCGGTGGGTTACAATTGCAGTGAGAAAAAGTAGCGGGAAGATTGTACTGAAGAAAGAACCCTACGTCTCTCTTACGAAAAAATACAGGTTTTTAAATTTACCCATTGTGAGGGGAGCAATAGCTCTTGCAGAGACTCTTTATATAGGAATAAAGGCTCTTACCTTTTCTGCTGAAGTTTTTGCTGAGGAGGAAGAGGGCGAGGAGGGGAGTGAAAAATCAGGGAAAAATGTCAGGAATGAGAGAAAAGAGCAAATTTTCACAGGTGTCTGGCTTTCTTTGAGTGTGGCGATGGGGGTTTTTCTTGCACTTCTACTTTTCTTTTATCTTCCTCTTTTTCTTACAGGACTTTTAGGAATTGTAAGTGGGTTTTTATTTAATCTTGTTGATGGTATAATAAGAATATCAATTTTTCTTTTATATCTCTGGATTATAACGAGCTGGAAGAGCATGAGAAGGATATTTGAATATCACGGGGCAGAGCACAAAAGTATTTTCACTCTGGAAGCAGGAGAAGAGTTGACTGTGGAAAATGTCAAAAAATATACAACTCGTCATCCTCGGTGTGGAACAAGTTTTATCTTAATAGTGATGCTTGTGAGCATAGCTGTATTTATATTTCTGGGAAAACCTCACACTCTTCAGGAAAGACTTATAAGGCTTGCTTTCGTTCCTCTTATTGCTGGAATATCTTATGAGATAATAAAGCTTTCTGCCAGAAAAAGGGATAACTTCTTTGTGAAAGCTCTGGTAGTCCCCGGCCTGTGGCTTCAGAAACTGACAACCAAAGAACCAGACGAGAAGCAACTTGAGGTGGCAATTGTTGCTTTAAAAAGCGCCCTTGATAAATAGTTTTATATCTCTTCCCATAAGAAAAGCTGATGGTCAAGGTCTTCTGAGGAGAGCATAGAGGGAGAAGGAAAAAATTTTCCGTTAAGAGTTATAAAATTTCTTGCTCTTTTAACAACACATCCTGTTTCCTTGAGCTCTTCCAGGGATTTTATCTTTGTTTTTCTTCTTTTCTCCACAATTCTTCTGGCAGAGGTTCTCCCTATTCCCGGAACTCTTAAAAGCTCCCAGAAGTCTGCTTTATTTATCTCTACCGGGAAGATTTCCTGGTGGGCCAGAGCCCAGGCAAGTTTTGGGTCTTTTTCCTGTGGCAGGTTTCCGTCTTTCTGGAAAGGCAGTTCCTCAGGTGAAAATCCATACTTTTTTATTAAAAAATCTGCCTGGTAAAGTCTTACCTCTCTTAAAGGATTACAGGGAGCCTTGTTTTCAAGGGGAGTGCCTTTTATAGGAAAAAAACCACTGTAGTAGACTCGCCAGAGATTGTATTCTTTGTAAAGGAAGTGAGAAAAAGTAATTATATCTCTGTCTTTTTCTCCTGCGGCTCCCACTACAAGCTGAGTTGTGATTCCTGCTTTAAGGGGTCTTTCTTTGTTTATAAGAGCTATCTTTCTTATTCCTTTAAGGAGGTGTTCATTGAATTTTTTAGTGAGAGATAGTTTTGAAAGATAAAAAGAAGAAGGAGCCTCAAGGTTTATAGATAACCTGTCAGCAAAAGCTGCACATTTTTCTACAAGGGTTTCATCACTTCCCGGCAGAATCTTGTAGTGAATATAGCCTTTATATCCGATTTTTTTTCTCAGAATGTAAAGCGTTTTAAATGTTTCCTCCTGGGAGTAAGTTGGAGAGTTGTAAATGGCAGAGGAAAGAAAGAGACCATCAACAAAGCCTTTTTGATAGTATTGAATAAAAATACGTGCAAGTTCCTCAGGAGAAAATCTTATACGCAAGCTGTCTCTATCTTTTCTGTTGGCGCAATAAAAGCAATTTCCTTCACATATATTTGTCTGAAGGACTTTAAAAAGCCTAACACAACCCCCTTTACCTGTAGCAGGATAGATGAACTTGAACCTTTGAAATCTCTTGATACGGCTGAAAAAACGCGGAACCCCACATACATCAAACTGGGCAGCTTTTCCCAGAATTCTGAGCTTATCCGCAGATGTTGGTTTTTTTAAAAGATAAGCCATTTTATTCTCAGGTGTATTTTAGGAAATAAGCACGGAAGTGTCAACAGAATATTTTGCTTTATGGGCTTAGATTTTTATCTTATCAAAGGGTAAAGTGAAAAAATTTACCTTTAAACTTTTCTTATAGCTTCCAACAACTTCCTCCACCACTTTTTCCATTTTTATTTCTTTCTTCATCAAAATTTTAAGAGAGGTTAGCTCATCTTCAATTGAAGGATAGAACAATTTCATCTTTTCAAGATAGAATTTTTCTGTATTTACAAATAATGTTCCGTGAACAAGACAGAAATTTTTTCTCAAAAGAAGAGCATTACCTGCTATCTTTTTTCCTTCAACAAGAATGTCATATCTACCAGGGCAAAAAACCTTCGTTTTGCCGAAATAACAGGGAATTTTGTTTTTTTTAAGATAAAGAAAAATCCCTGAAAGGAAAAAGATGAAAATTCTTCCCATATCAAAGGGTAAAGAGAGAATATTTCGGGGAGAAATTAACCCAAAGTTAAGACAGGTTGAATCATGAAGTATAATCTCTCCCCCGCTTGACCTTATAACAGGTATGATACCTTCCCCTTTTAGTTTATCTATCAGTCCTTTTTTCTCCTCTCTTTTAAAAAAGTTCTTACCCGCGACAAAACATTCTCTGGAGGGTATCCAAATCTCAAGAATTGGGGGAAGTCTTCCCTCGGATGCCTTGAGGGTAAGTTTTTCCTCTTTCTCAAGGACTTCAGAGGAATCTCTCTTTCCATAATTAATTAAAAGCCATCTTTTACAGTAATCCGGCATTTTTTAATCTCTCTGGAAATTTCTTTGCTATTTTGTTGATTTTACACTCAGAATTTGTTCTGTCAAAATGTTGCCCTGCATATGTTGACACATCTTTTAAAATGGGGTATATTTAAACTTGAGAAAATCAGGTTAGAGAAAAGTAAGGATAAGAGGTAGAAGAGCGCTCACTTGTTCTTTTTCTCCTTGCTCCTGCCGAACCGGTTAATGGAATCCCGAGCCATCTTGTTCTAAACAAAATTTGATTTTTATCTTATTAAGATGTCAACTCCACAAAAAATCCTTATTATAGACGATGATAAAGACATGACGGAGGCTTTGAAGATAATTCTTGAAGATGAGTCTTACAAAGTAAAAGTGGCCTTTACAGGGAAACAGGGACTGGATGCAATAAGGGAGGAGAAACCTGATTTAATTATTCTGGATCTTTTGCTCCCTGGAGAGGATGGAGTCAGTATCTGTCGCAATTTGAAAAACACACCTGAGTATAAGGATATTCCTGTGCTGGTTTTAACAGCTCTCGCCAGAAAAATGGAGAAGAAGATTTTTTCCCCTGCTGTCAGAGAAAATTTGGGAGCAGATGAATACCTTGATAATAAACCTATTTAACCCAAAAAATTTTATATCTCGCATTATAATATAAGCTTTTAGGAAGGAAATGATATGTATCCGGAAATTTTAAAGTATACAGAATCTCACCAGTGGATAAGGGTGGAAGAAGGGGTGGGAACAGTGGGTATCACTCACTACGGGCAGGAAAAAATGGGAAACATTGTTTATGTTGAGCTTCCCGAGAAGGGGAGGGAGGTAAAAAAAGGAGAGTCTTTTTCCACCTTAGAATCAGTTAAAGCAGTTTTTGGTGTTCCCTCACCTGTAAGTGGAAGGATAACAGAGGTTAATAAAAGCCTGGAAGATGACCCTTCTCTTATCAATAAAGACCCTTATAATAGAGGATGGCTTGTAAAGATAAAGATATCTGATCACTCAGAGCTTGATTTACTTCTTACATCTGGTGACTACGAGAATGTTGTTAAGGAGGAGATAGATTAGAAACTGGAAGAAGGAGGTGATGACGGGGTAAAAGGTAAATTTTCCTTGCTGGTAAAAAATAAAAAATATACACAAGGAGGCAGAAAAAATGAGGAAGATGGCAGTGTTGATTTTGTCTTTTCTTTTCTTGTTTACTACTCTCTCTACTGCAGGCATAGCTCAAGAGCCTATAAAAATTGGTGCTCTGTTTGCTTTGACAGGTGGCCTTGCTCCTTATGGTCCTCCTATAGTCAATGGGGCAAAGCTTGCTGCTCAGCAGATAAATGGGATAGGTGGGATTTTTGGAAGGAAACTTGAGCTTATAATAAGAGATACAGCCACTGCTCCTGCAGTGGGAAGAGATGCAGCAAGCAAGCTCATAAACCTTGACAGAGTTGTGGCTATAATTGGAGCTTTATCAAGTGGAGTAACTGTTGCCTGCTCAAGCTTGACAATTCCTGCCAGGATTGTGCTCATATCTCCTTCTTCCACTTCTCCCATGCTGACGGATCTCAAAGATGATGATTTTGTTTTCAGGACCTGTGTATCCGATGCTCTTCAAGGTGTAGTTCAGGCAAAACTTGCCCATGATTTGGGTTATAAAACTGCCTCTGTAATTTTTGTGAACAATCCCTACGGTAAAGGTCTTGCTGAGGTTTTTAAGAGAGAATTTGAGGCAAGAGGAGGAAAGGTTCTTGCTATGATTCCCTATGAGGAGAACAAACCCTCTTATAGAGGAGAAGTGGAAAAAGCTATTTCCAGAAATCCTGGTGTTATAAATCTAATTGGTTATCCTGTGGATGGTAATAAGATGCTTGTTCAGGCAGTAGAGTTGGGTTATGAGGGAAGTTATATTTTTTCCGATGGTATGAAGGGAGAGGCAGTGGCTGGAGGTCCTGCGGCAGAATACATAGAGGGAACTTTTGGGACAGCCCCTGGTGCTCTGGAAGTGGATGTGGCCAAAGCATTTGAAGAAGATTATAAGAAAGCCTTTGGTGTTTCCACCGTTCCTTTCAGAGCTCAGTGCTATGATGCTCTTGCTCTTATTGCCCTTGCTATAAAAAAGATGGGACCCTCTTTTCTTGAAATGACACAGGAAGAACAGGGGATGGCTATAAGAGATAATCTGCGCGTTGTTGCCAACCCACCAGGTGAGGAGGTTACATATAACGAATTTGCCAGGGCATTTAAACTTCTTGAGGAGGGAAAGGATATAAACTATCAGGGAGTTTCAGGTCCTATTACTTTTGACAGGAATGGAGATGTGGTAGAAGGAGCAATAGAAATCTGGCAGAACTTCGAGGGAAGAGCAAAGACAGTAAAGATAATTAAAGTCAGCGCTGAGTAAAGTGATAAAAGGGGGGATACTATCCCCCCTTTTTATTTTGCTTTAAAATCAGGGACACGATTTTTTCCTCTCCCAAAATACCTCTGGGTCTTAGGATAAGTATGATCTCTAAGATTACTCCCACAAAAATTATTCTCAAACTTGCTGCTCTGTAGCCTGTCAGTCCTAATTGAGAGGTAAAAAACTCTGTCCCTGCCCATATTCCCCAGATTATAAAAGCACCCAAAATAGCTCCAAGGTTATTCCCGCTTCCTCCTACAATAAGCATAACCCATATAAGAAAAGTTCCGAAAAAAGGTTCAAAACTACTTGCGTCAATAAATCGTGCATAATGCGCGTATAAACTTCCCGCCATTCCCATGAGCATGGCACCTATAACAAAGGCCTGCATTTTAAACCAGAATACATTTTTGCCAGCAGTTGCTGTTGCAAGCTCGTCCTCTCTTATTCCTCTCAGGACTCTGCCCCAGGGGGACCTTATCATTTTTTCACTTACAAAGTAGAGTATTATGAGGATAAAAATCACAAGCCCCAGATAAAAAAAGTTATAGGCGTTGGAGAAAAGTTTTTGCAGCCAGAAGGGAAGGTCAGGATTTTTCTTCAGGAAAAGGCTTATACTCCTTTCTATAAGAGAGGAAAGTGGTGCGGGAATATGCTTTATTCCCCAAACAGAATTTGTCAGCCAGCTTTCATTTTTAAGGACAAGTCTTATCACCTCAGCTATACCTATTGTGGCAATTGCAAGGTAATCTTCTTTTAACTTCAGGGTGGGAATTGCTATAAGGAAGGCAATAAATCCACTTACGAGGGCAGCTCCCAGAAATCCCACTGGCCATGGAAGTTGAAATCCTCCCACCACTCTCCAGTCCATAGGTCCAGGAGGAGGTCCTGACAGAAGGGCCGAGGTATAGGCACCTATTGCATAGAAACCGGCAATACCTATGTTAAAAAGACCTGTATATCCCCACTGGATATTTAATCCGAGGCATAAAATGGCAAATATTCCTGCAGTTATGGCAAAAAATACAGCATAATTTAAAATGCCCACAATAAAATCCATTACTCTTCTCCTAAAATTCCCTTTGGTTTTATTAAGAGCATCACAATCATTATTATGAAAGCCACCGCTGGTTTATAAGAGGTTGAGATGAAAAGAGTGGAAAGTTCAGCGGAAAGACCTATTATCATTCCTCCCACCATAGCACCATAGGGATTTCCTATTCCTCCCAGTATTACAGCAGCAAAAATAGGAAGGAGCATATCCCACCCCAGGCTTGGGGTTATGAATTTATTTTCTATACCTGCAAGGACTCCACCTGCCGCAGCAAGAGCTGATCCAATTACCCAGGTCCATTTGACTATATTTTCTGTATCTATCCCCGAAACTTGAGCAAGATCTATATTATCCGAAGTTGCCCTCATTGCTTTGCCTGTGCGAGTTCTGGTTAAAAAAAGGTGTAGGAGAATAACAAGAAAAAGGGCAATGATTATTATAAAAATCTCATCAGGTTTTATTCTTATTCCAAGGAAAGGCACTTTAATACTTTTCTGAATTTTTTTTATGTAATAACGGGGATCAGGTCCCCATATAAACTGCAGGGTATTTCTCAATACAAAGGCAACTCCCACTGAGGCAATCAGCAGGGTGATGCTTCCTGTGGTGCGAAGTCTTTTGTAAACCACCCTATCAATGGCAACAGCAATCCCCCCTGTTGTCAGCATACTTAATACGAAGGCGAAGATTAAGGGTAGACCAAAGGATAAGGGGTGAAGTGGGGTTGAGGGAAGTCCTATCTTCTGGAGAACAAAAAGAAAAAAAAGGGCAAGAAATGCCCCCGTTGCCATTACATCACCGTGAGCAAAGTTGGCAAATTTTAAAATACCGGAGGTGAGAGATAGCCCTATTGCCCCAAGAGTTATAATGCTTCCTGACACACACCCATATACAACAAGCTGAGGGATTCTTGATAAAATCACTTTCTTCCTCGCAGGTTATGGTAAAGAATTTTATTCTCCAAGATAGAGTTTACCTATTTCCTCGTTGTTTAAGATAGCATCACCTGAACCTTCAAACCTGTTTTTTCCCATGACAAGTACATATCCTCTGTGAGATATGGAAAGTGCTTTCCTTGCGTTTTGTTCCACCATTAAAATTGATACTCCTTTTTCGTTTATTTTTTCTATTTTCTCAAAAATTACCTGAACCAGTTTGGGAGAAAGACCTGCTGAAGGTTCATCCAGTAAGAGAAGTAAAGGGTCAAGCATGAGGGCTCTTCCTATAGCTACCATCTGACGCTGTCCTCCACTTAATTTTTTGGCTTTGGTTTTTCTTCTTTCTTTAAGATCAGGGAAAATCTCGTAAATTTCCTCTATTTTGTTTTTGTAGTCATCTTTTCTTATAAAAGCACCCATCTCAAGGTTTTCCTCTACAGTTAAGGAAGGGAATATATTATCTGACTGTGGAACATAGCATATTCCTTCTCTTACTATCTGATTGGGATTTTTGCCCGTTATGTCCTTTCCGTTAAATATTATTCTTCCCTGGGTGGGTTTTAGAAGACCTAAAATTGCCTTCATTAAAGTTGATTTACCGGCACCATTTGGTCCTATGATTGTAACAATTTCTCCTTCTTTTACCTCGCAGGAAACACTGTGCAGGATTTCTGTCTCGCCGTATCCTGCTTTTATTTTTTCCACTTTAAGCAGGGGATTTAAATCATCCTCCAAGGTATGCCTCCAGGACTTTTTTGTCTTTTTTTATCTCATGGGGAGTTCCCTCTGCCATTTTTTTTCCTCTGTTCATCACAATTACCTTATCACACAGATAGGTTACAAGATCCATGTCGTGTTCAATGAGGAAGAAAGTTATTCCTTCCTCACGGAGCCTCTCAATCTTTCTGACAAGCTTTTTCATTAAGGAGGGATTCACTCCTGCCCCTGGTTCATCCAGGAGGATTATTTTAGGATCAGACATTAAAATTTTGGCAAGTTCCAGCAATTTTTTTTGTCCGGTTGAAAGATTCTTGGCATATTCGTTTTTCAGATGTGAAAGTCCCACAAATTCAAGGATACTCATAGCTTTTTCCATTATCTGCCTTTCATGTAGCTTTACATATCCTGGTCTGAAGAGCGTGTTCAGGATATTTTCTCCGGGTTGCCTTTTGGGGATTAACATGAGGTTTTCAAGAACCGTCATCTCCTTAAATTCTCTTGGAATCTGGAAGGTTCTGGCAATTGACCTGCGAGCTACCTCATGCGAGGGGAGTCCATCAATTCTTTCGTTTAAAAACCATATCTCTCCACCGTCAGGTTTGTAAACTCCACTTATTAGGTTAAAAACAGTGGTTTTTCCTGCTCCATTTGGTCCTATGAGACCTGTAATGGAGCCTTTTTCTACTCTTAGAGAGCATTTGTCTACAGCTTTAATTCCTCCAAATTTTTTTTCAAGCTCTTTAACTTCTAACATTTCTCTCCGGAT